>JAZKGS010000017.1:26870-30782 GCA_040385805.1 Pseudomonadota bacterium
TTGCTGCATCATGGGATGGTGATTGTTGGCCTGCCTTATACCTTCAAGGGCAATAGCGAGATGGCTGAAATCAGCGGCGGCTCACCTTATGGCGCAACGACGCTTGCCGGGAATGACGGCAGCCGTATGCCAAGCGAAAATGAATTGGCTGGCGCACGTTTCCAGGGAAATCATGTTGCACAGATTGCCGGCAAGCTAGTAGCCTAAACAACGATTGCATTATTCAAGCGGACAGGGAAGAACAACATGAGCACGCAAATTCTCGCCAAAAGACTGCACCACACAGCCTATGTGACCAAAGATTTAGAAGCGACCCGCGCGTTTTACGAAGACGTTTTGGGCTTCCCGTTGATGGCGACCTATTGCGAGAAGGATGAATTGTTCGGTAAAGAGCGGACCTATTGCCATTGCTTTTTTGAACTGGCCGACGGCAGCGCGCTTGCTTTCTTCCAATTTGCCGATCCTGCTGACCAAGCCGAATTTGGCCCTGAAATGCCAGAGTCGCCTTTCATTCACATCGCGTTGCAGGTCGATAAAGCTGGGCAAGAAGAATTGGAGCGTCGTATCGCTGCTGCTGGTTTTGTTGAACCGCAAACCTACACGTTGGAACATGGCTATTGCCGTTCGGTCTATGTCAAAGACCCAAATAACATGACACTTGAATTCACCTATGACGCGCCGGAAGCCGCGCCGCTCGATGCGCAGCGTCGTGCCGAAGCACGCGGTGAGCTGAGCCGGTGGTTGGCTGGTAATCACGACAATAACAACCCGTTCCGGGCAATACACGCCTGATCGCCGGTGTTGGCCAGTCGTCAGCACGAAGGGTCAGGCGACAACATCGCTGAATCGCACTGGGTCCAGGTCGCAGGTGGGCAGCTTCATGTCCGCTCCGCAGGCGATGGTCCATTGGTCATTTTCCTGCACGGCTGGACATTGGACTGGCGCATTTGGTTGCCGCAAATGGCACTGTCTGGTATCCAGATTGTCATGCCCGATCGGCGCGGCTTTGGTCTGTCAACTGCGCCGCCTGGCCTAAAGCTGGAACGCGATGACGTCCTCAAAATTGCAGATCATTTCTCCGCCAGGGACTTTGCGCTGGTCGGCCTCTCACAAGGCGCAGCAGTGGCATTGGACATTGCGCGTAGCCATCCCGAACGGGTGAAGGCGCTAAGCCTGATCGGCGCGCCGCTGCATCATTTGGTATCAGAGCCCGCCGATGCGCCGGAGATCGACCGCGCAGCATTCGCGAAGCTCGTTCGCGCAGGAAGACTGAACGACATGATGGCGCAGTGGATGCGGCACCCACTCACGCAGGTTTCCTCGGCTGGCCGGAAAACGCTGAAACATATCCTCACGGACTATGATGGTCGCGATCAATTGGTCGACCAAGAACCGCTTGTGTTTTCCGCGCAAGACATCGCATCGCTATCGATGCCCGTGCTTGCTATAGCAGGCGCGCATGACAGCGACTGGCGCAAACAGGTTGCGCGCTATATCAGCAGCCACGTTTACCACGGACAAACCGAAATTATCGCCGATGCTGGCCATCTGGCCAATGTTGACCAAGCAGGAACAATCAACCGCCTGCTCCAGAATTTTTTGAACACGCATCTCTTAAAGGAAGTTTGACATGGCCAGCGCCGGACGTTTTCTCACCACCCATGTTGGCAGCCTGCCGCGCGAAGATGACTTGATTGAAATCATGTTTGCCAAAGAAGACGGCCTTCCGCTCGACCTTGTGGCAGTGGACGAACATATTGCCGCTGCCGTCCAATATGTCGTTGATCGCCAAGCTGAGGCTGGACTCGACATCATCAACGACGGCGAACAGTCAAAGCCAAGCTATGCGACATATATCAAGGACCGGCTCAATGGTTTTGGCGGCACGGGCAACAGCTTTGCCTTTCAGGACATCGAAGACTTCCCGTCGACGAAGGAACGCGTCTTTTCCGATCCGGGCCGTAAGCACCGCAAGACGCCCGCTTGCAACGCACCGATTACCGTCAAGGATATGACCGCAGTTGAGCGCGATGCGTCGTCGCTCAATGCAGCGATTGGCAAACATCCCGGCAAGCAAGCCTTTATGAGCGCGGCATCGCCGGGCGTCACAGCATTATTCTTCCGCAATGATTATTATGACAGCGATGAAGATTATGTCTTTGCCTTGGCCGAAGGGCTTCGCCACGAATATGAGGCAATTGCCGCGCAAGGCATCATCCTGCAAATCGATTGCCCTGATCTAGCCATGGGCCGCCACACGCAATTTCGCGATCTTGATCTCAGCGGTTTCCGCGACAAGATGGCGTTGAATATCGAGGCGCTGAACCGTGCAACCGCGAATATCGCGCCCGAGCAACTGCGCATGCATATGTGCTGGGGCAATTATCCCGGACCGCACCACTGCGACGTGCCGTTTCGTGACATCATCGATCTCGTCTGGAAAGCCCGTCCGCATGCCATCCAATTCGAGGCCGCAAATCCGCGCCATGCCCATGAATTCGCGATGTTTGAAGACATCAAGCTGCCCGACGGTAAAGTGCTCATCCCCGGCGTCATTGAATGCCAGTCCAACTATATCGAGCATCCTGAACTCATCGCCCAGCGGATCGCCCGCTACGCGCACCTCGTTGGCCGCGACAATGTCATGGCCGGCGCAGACTGCGGCTTCAGTATCCACGTCGGTTCCGGCAGCGTCGACCGCAGCGTGGTGTGGGCCAAGATGGCGGCACTCTCAGAAGGCGCGAAAATCGCCTCGAAGCAGTTCTGGGGTTGACGGGTATCCGGCGCGGTCTAACGCGTCGTAAACTTCAGTCCAATCCACAAAATGCGCGGCGTACCGAGGTCGATGGACGTGCCGACCTTGCGCGTCACGACGGCCTCGTTGAAGATATTCTCCACGCGGCCGGTTAATGCCACCCGCTTACTCAGCGGGATTTGCGCAAAGCCGTCGAGGGTGAGTGCAGACGGGAGGGTGTTGCTCTCCAGATCATCCTCAAACTGTGCGCCGACATAGCGCGCAGTTGCCGACAGCACCGTGCCAGCGCTTGGCGTCCAACGGACCGTTGCGTTGGCAGCATGGCGCGGGCTTTGCGCTGGAGACAGGCCGTTTAGGGCAATCGCGGTGCCAGATGCGCGCACTTTGCTGTCGCTAAAGGCGTAGGAGCCGGACAACGCCACTTCGCCTAACTGCGCTTCGCCTGAAAGCTCAACGCCTTTCGCGACGATGGCATCGACATTGCCGCGCTGACGCAAATTGGTGCCAATGGTGATATTGGCGATGGCATCGTTCAGGCGATTGTAAAACAGGGTCGCGCCAAAGGACACGCTATCGGCCGGGCGGAGGTCGAAACCAGCCTCAACCCCGCGCAATTTCTCCACCTCCAAGGCTTCGTTGGCACGGGTGGCGACGGGGAACACGGTGAATGGGCGGTAAAGCTCGTTCAAGGTCGGCAAGCGAAAGCCGGTATAGGCCGCTGCACGCAAGGCAAAGCCGTCACTTGCCGCGTACAGCGCGCCAACCCGAGCGCTCGTTTCCCAGCTTGCCCGGTTGGCAAAATTATCATCGCGGATCACCGTGCCGTTTGCGGAGCGCTCGGCAAAAAAGCCGTTGTCGATTGTCCAACGGTCGGCGCGCAGGCCACCCGTCAAGGTCAATGCGCCGATGTTCCAGTCATTCTCCGCAAACACGCCAAGCGTGGCCGTGTTGCCGCCGGCATTGCGGCGCGCCGTCACCAGGCCAGTGACCTGGCTGTAGGCATCCTCAAACAATTCACCTTCCGACAAGCGGGCATCAACCCCGATACGCAATTGGTGGTCGCTGCCAACGGGGGGACGGACTTCGATTTTGCCGCCCAATCCAGTGGAAGGTGTGTTTCGCTGGTCCAACGTCTTGCGCAACGATGTCGCGCTGAT
>JAZKGS010000018.1:0-3384 GCA_040385805.1 Pseudomonadota bacterium
GAGCCGATTTCGGCGGCGATTAACGGCAATGACATTGTTGCGGCCTCGGTCATTTCGGGCAACCGCAACTTTGAAGGCCGCGTGTCGCCCGATGTGCGCGCAAACTTCCTCGCATCGCCGCCACTGGTTGTGGCCTATGCGCTCAAGGGCACGGTGACCGAAGACTTCACCACGACACCAATTGGTCAGGCGACCGACGGCAGCGACGTGTATCTGAAAGATATCTGGCCCACCAACCAGGAAGTGCATGATGTCATGACCGCCAACATCGACCGTTCGATGTTCACCGCGCGCTATGCCACCGTTTATGAAGGCGACGCGCATTGGCAGAAAATCCAGGTCGAAGGTTCGGACACCTATACATGGCGCGCCGGATCAACTTATGTCGCCAACCCGCCTTATTTTGAGGGGATGAGCATGACGCCAGCGCCGGTGATGGACATCATCGAGGCAAGGCCGCTCGCGATCCTGGGTGACTCGATCACCACCGACCACATTTCGCCCGCAGGAAGCATCAAGGCGGACTCGCCAGCAGGCAAGTTCCTTTTGGAACATCAGGTTAGCAAGGCGGACTTCAACAGCTACGGCGCGCGCCGCGGCCACCACGAAGTCATGATGCGCGGCACCTTCGCCAATATCCGCATCAAGAACGAAATGGTTCCCGGCATCGAAGGCGGCATGTCAAGCTACAAGGGCGAAGTCATGCCCATCTACGACGCGGCCATGAAACATAAAGCCGACGGCACACCGTTAGTGGTCATCGCTGGCAAGGAATATGGAACAGGATCGTCGCGCGATTGGGCGGCAAAGGGCACCAACCTGCTTGGCGTCCGCGCGGTCATCGTCGAAAGCTTCGAGCGCATTCACCGCTCGAACCTCGTCGGCATGGGCGTATTACCGCTTCAGTTCATGGATGGTGAAAGCCGGAATACGCTTGGCTTAACCGCCGACGACAGCTTCACGATCACGAGCGTCGGAAAACTTCAGCCACGCCAGACGGTTAATGTCATGGTCACCCGCAAGGACGGCTCAACGTTCAATTTCGACACGCTGTGCCGCATCGACACGGCAAATGAAGTCGAATATTTCATGAACGGCGGCATCCTGCATTATGTGCTTCGGAAATTGGCCGCTTAAACCGCCGACCAACTTTATTGCCGTTCGTGTCGAGCGTAGTCGCGACACCCATCGGTCTCGCCCGCCTTCTCGGCCTCTCGTCTTCGCTCGAGGCGAACGGGGGGAGGCGGGGTTAGCTCAGGCCCGCGCCAAAATCGACAGCGCCGCTTTCAAATGCGGCGCGTCGATCATTTTACCGTCCAGTTGAAGCACGCCTGCGCCGGGATTTGCCGCGAAGGCATCAACGACTGTCCGGGCATGCGCGAGTTGTTCTGGTGAAGGCGTGAAGCCGGCATTTATTGCGGCTACCTGCGATGGGTGAATGGCGAGCATCCCGGTAAAGCCATCCCGTGCAGCACGGTTTACATAAGCTGCAAGGCCAGATTCATCGGTTATGTTCGGAAAAACTGTATCGATCGCTGCAACGCCCGCAGCATGTGCCGCAAAAAGAGTGAGCGAACGGACCATTTCATATGGCGCGGTATAGCTTCCATCGCTCTCACGTGATGTCGCGGCCCCGACCGCAGCGGGCAAATCCTCTGCGCCCCAGCTCACGCCAGCTAAATAATGCGCAACCTCGCGCAAGGTGCCGAGATCAAACACCGCACCCGGCGTTTCAGTCGCGATTGGCAATATGGGCGGAGCCTCCCCATCCTGACTGTCCGCCACTGCCGCAGCCTCTGCGCGCAGCCAGTGCACAGATCGGGCGCCTTCCGCCTTGGGCAAGACTATCCCATCGGGCAAGAACGGGAGGACCGACGCCAGGTCGTCATGCGTCATATGACTATCCTGCGGGTTTACACGTACGAATACGGGCACTGGCCGGTCGCCCGACAGATATTCGGCCGTCGCCTCTCGCGCGACAATCTTGCGATCCACACCAACCGAGTCTTCAAGGTCAATGATGATCGCGTCAGCACCGCTTGCTGCTGCCTTGGCAAAACGATCAGGCCGGTCACCCGGGACGAATAGGAGCGAGCGCAATTTCATAGGCTGCATCATAGCCTAGAATGTGATGGTGACAATCACCCTAGTGCTGAGCATTGTCGAAGCACGCATGTCCTGTAGACGCCCTTCGACAGGCTCAGGGCTCCGGTAAGTTAGTTCGAAGAGCGCTTTAACAATGCGGCGCGTTCGGTTTGGCATACCACTTCGTCGCGTTGGTTGAGGCAGCGGTGAAGAAACGTCACTACGCCAGCATCAGGCCGCGACTTGCTTTCCTTCAGCGCAATGACCTCAGTTTCCGCGCGCAACGTATCGCCAATAAATACCGGCTTTGGCATCACCAGTCTGTCATATCCCAAATTTGCAACCAGCGTACCAAGCGTCGTGTCGCCAACCGATAGCCCAACCATCAATGCAAAGGTGAAGGTACCGTTGACGAGGATCTGTCCGAACTCACTCGCCTTGGCCGCCTCGGCATCAATATGTAGCGGTTGGGGATTGTGCGTCATGACCGAGAACAGCAAATTGTCGGTCTCGGTCACTGTGCGGCGGATTTCGTGGGCGATGCTGTCGCCGATCTGCCATTCGTTGAAAAATTTACCTGCCATTATTTAAGCCCTGTTTCGGTCATAAGCAAAACCTCCCCGGCACGGGGAGGGGGACCGCCAGCCAAAGGCTGGTGGTGGTGGGGTTGCCGCTCATCGCAGGCCGCGACAATCATCGCGATGGCATCTTCCAAGCGTGCGAGAATGATTCGCGCTGGCAGCCGCAAGACCAGAAATCCGCGCGCCGCTAGATATGCGTCGCGCATTAAATCACGTTCCGGCCGATCGCCACGATTATGCACGTCGCCGTCAATTTCGATAGCGAAGCGTCGCTCAAGGCAGACAAAATCCAAAACAATTTCGCTTAAAGGATGCTGTCGCCGGAATTTGTAGCCGCCAGGGCGTTTGCGCAGTTCGCGCCAGACTAAAACTTCGGGCAAATTCCCCGATCGCCGTTCGCGTTTTGCTACCTTTCGGGCATTGTTGCTTGCGGAGAACACCCCTCCACCACTCGGCTTTGCCGAGTGGTCCCCCTCCCCGTTCCGGGGAGGTGTCTGGTTAAAACCGTTACTCACGTCGCAACCTCAATGCGCACCAACAGTGCCTCAACCTGCACTTGCGCGCCGGTTTCCGCATTCAACTCCGCCACCACACCATCAAACGGCGCGGTGAGGCTATGCTCCATCTTCATGGCCTCAAGCGTCACCAGCTTCTGCCCTTTGGTGACCCTATCGCCCGCAGCAACCTCGACTGCAATGATGCGGCCCGGCATCGGGGA
>JAZKGS010000019.1:0-21541 GCA_040385805.1 Pseudomonadota bacterium
ATAAGCAAAAGGGCGCGAACGGCAAGTGCCGCCCACGCCCTTTTGCGCATGTATCGAGTTGAGAGGCTTAAGCTGCCTTGGACAGCGCCGCTTTCGACTGCGCAATGATGGTGCTAAACATCGCCGCTTCGTGCATCGCAAGATCAGCAAGCACTTTCCGGTCCAGTTCAACGCCAGCAAGCTTCAAGCCATGCATGAACACGCCATAGGTCATGCCTTCGGCGCGGACTGCTGCGTTGATACGCTGGATCCACAATGCGCGGAAGTTCCGCTTGTTTACCTTACGGTCACGATATGCATATTGGCCGGCCTTTTCGACGGCCTGACGTGCAACACGGATCGTATTTTTGCGACGGCCATAATAGCCCTTCGCCTGCTCTAAAATTCTTTTATGTTTTGCTTTGGTGGTCACACCACGTTTGACGCGTGCCATAATCTATATCCTTTAGTTGAAGATGTACGCGGGTCTTAAAGACCGTAGGGCGCCCATTTCTTGATTGTCCGGGCATCGGGATCAGAGATCACGCTGGTGCCACGGTTTTGGCGGATATATTTGGCATTATGGCTGCTCAAACGGTGCCGTTTTCCAACGACGCCATGTTTGATCTTGCCGGTTGCGGTGATTTTGAAGCGTTTCTTCACACCGCTCTTGGTCTTGAGCTTGGGCATTTTGGTCTCCTTTGTTGAGTCCGTATCAAGCCGACATGGCAGCCCTATTGGCCAGCCTGCTTATTCGGAAGGCGGGCGCCTAGCGGGATTCGCAGACGAATGCAAGTCTATTGCCCGTTTGAGGGCGTCGGAACCTGCAACAATTGGAGCAGTTGCCCCACATGTTCGGCGCGGGCACGGTTCGATGCGCTGCTGGTCGCACGCGGCATGGCCAGATAGTGACCGGGGGACATGCCCATGAACTGGTGAAATTCGCGGTTGAAATGGGCTTGGTCAAAATATTGGCGGTCCAATGCATCCGACCATTTCAGATCAGGATGCTGCATGACATTGGCCAGTGTGCGCAAAAAGCGTTGTCGGCGCAGCAGAAGCTTGGGCGGGAAGCCGAATATCCGGCGCGATAGGCGCTCTAGTCGCTGTTGGCTTATGCCTGTTGCCTCTGCAAGGGCGCGCACGTTGCTGATTTCCGGGTCGGCTATCGCCTGGTGGATGTTTTCAATGTCCGCCTCCACAGGATCGTGACCGCGAAGGGCATGCAGCATGATGTGATCGAACAACGCCGCAATTTGCTCTGGATCGGTGATGCCGTCTATTTCGCGCCTTAATTGCGCGAGTAGGCCAAATTCAGGCGCGGCATCAATTGCGCTCACTTTGTCGGCCCAGCGATCGGCAGGACAGCCAATCAACCGATACCAACCCAGTGGCAAGAATCCAAACCCGACAATATTGACGTTACAAAAGCGAACCAGTGCAGCGCGACCTGTTGGGCCAGTGATACTATCGGCGGGAATATCGAGTGGATCCAGACCCACAATGTTACCGGTCGCTTGGCCATGCAATGTAAACCGTACGGTGGCCCATTCGGGGTAGAGAAAATCCTCCTGCTCCGTCCCGTCGCTGCCGGTATCGAGGAAATAATAGGTGGAAAGATAGCGCCGAAGTGGCTGAGCAGGTAAAATGAAACTAACGGGGCTTGCGTCCGTTAATGCTGGCATGCGAGCGCCTCAAGCACATCGTCCAAGCGCGCCGGATCGCCCACCGCAATAACATGTCCATCCGAAGCCCCATGCAACGGTTCCCCGGACCAGTCGCTCATCATGCCACCCGCTCCTGTTATAACAGGAATTAAAGCAGCAAAATCATGCAGTTTCAAGCCTGCCTCCACGACGATGTCGATATAGCCGCTGGCGAGCAAGGCGTAGTTATAACAATCGCCGCCAAACAGCATTTTCTTATGCGCTGTTTTCGCTGCCAGCTCCATGAAATGATCACCATCATGCTGGCTGAAATATTGCGGTCCGGAGGTCGCCAAAGTTGCGTCGGCAAGCGCGCGGCAAGACCGGGTTTGAACGGGCGCCGCGTTCAATGTTGTCCGATATCCCGCTGCGCCAACCCAGCGTTCGCCGTTGATGCATTGATCGATTACGCCCAACACGGGCCATCCATCCTCCAGCAACGCAATCAAAGTCCCAAATATCGGGCGGCCTGCCATGAAGCTAACGGTGCCGTCGATGGGGTCGATGATCCAGCTGCGGCCAGATGTCCCCGTCTTCTCACCAAACTCTTCGCCAATGATACCGTCGCGTGGGCATTCGGCGTCAAGTATCCGGCGGATGGCAGTCTCTGCTGCGCGGTCAGCCTCCGTCACGGGCGAGGCGTCTGCCTTTGCCTCATGCATGTAAGCTGACCGGAAAAACGGCCGGATTGCCTGTCCCGCCGCGTCCGCCAAGCGATTGGCTAGGAGGATATCGGCAGGTGTCATCAATCGAACAACGAGCTAACCGAGCTTTCGTCAGCAATCCGTTTGATTGCCTCACCCAGCAAGGGTGCGATCGGAAGCTGGCGGATTTTGGTGCTCGCATTGGCCGCATCCGACGCGATGATGGAGTCAGTGATGACCAGCTTGCGCAGCGACGATGCGTTGACGCGATTGACGGCCTCGCCCGACAATACGCCGTGGGTAATGTAAGCAACGACGTCTGATGCGCCTGCTTCCTTCAATGCGTCGGCCGCGTTGCACAAGGTGCCTGCGCTGTCGGCGATATCGTCGATCAGGATGCAAAAGCGGTCCTTTACGTCGCCAATGATATTCATCACCTCGGATACGCCAGCTTTCTCGCGACGCTTATCGACGATGGCGAGGGGCGCATCGTCAAGGCGCTTGGCCAGCGCACGCGCGCGCACCACGCCGCCGACATCAGGTGAGACAACGGTGATATTCTTATCGCCATGCCGCTCCAATATGTCTGCGCTCATCACTGGCGCGCCATAAAGATTGTCGGTCGGAATATCGAAAAAGCCTTGGATCTGCCCGGCATGCAAATCAACGGTCAACACACGGTCAGCACCAGCCTCTGTGATCAGATTGGCAACCAACTTCGCGGAAATCGGCGTCCGCGGGCCAGGCTTCCGGTCCTGACGCGCATAGCCGAAATAGGGCAGAACCGCCGTGATGCGCTTGGCCGATGCACGGCGCAATGCGTCGATCATGATCAGCAGTTCCATCAAATTGTCATTGGCGGGATGGCTGGTCGATTGAATGACGAACATATCCTCACCGCGGACATTTTCATGGATTTCCACGAAGATTTCATTGTCGGCAAATCGGCGGACGCTGGCGTCGGTCAGCGGCAGGTTCATATAATCCGCAATGCCCTGCGCCAAAGGCAGGTTGCTGTTGCCCGTCATCAATTTCATGTGTGTGTCCCCGACTTTTGGCTCCACCGAGCCTATCCCGAAATTCTCCCGACGCTCTAGCGATGCAAGGCTGGCCTGACAATCGGCTTGCTCCCCTAGTTTGTGGACAATATGGGTGGGGTCATGACAAACCAGCTTAATATTGCGATGGTGCAGCTTAATCAGCGTGTCGGTGACCTTGCCGGTAACGCGACGGCAATGCTGGAATGGCGCGCAAAGGCGACCCAAGCCGATCTGATCGTGTTTCCAGAACAACAATTGATCGGCTATCCAGCCGAAGATCTGGTGCTCAAGCCCGCCTTTGCCGCGCGTGCGGCCGAAGAATTGGCGAAACTTGCTGAAGCGACTGCGGACGGCGGACCAGCGATGCTCGTGGGCTCGATTTTCGTCGACGACGGCGCGTTGTATAATGGCATCGCGTTGCTTGATGGCGGGCGGATCGCTGCTGTGCGATATAAGCATGAGCTACCCAATTACGGTACCTTTGATGAAAAGCGGATTTTCGCGGCTGGTCCCTTACCGGAGCCCGTTGAATTTCGTGGTGTGCAGCTTGGCGTACCCATTTGCGAAGATGGCTGGTTGGCGCCGGTTAGCTTGCACTTGAAAGAACGCGGCGCAGAATTGCTGATTTCAACCAATGGCAGCCCGTATGAAATCGACAAGGATGACCGGCGGCTGGAAGAAGTATTTGCCGCGCGGGTGCGCGAGACCGGCTTGCCGTTGATGTTCCTGAACCGGGTGGGCGGACAGGATGAGTTGGTTTTTGACGGAAGCTCTTTCGTGCTGAATGCAGACGGGGCGGTTGCGCATCGTCTGCCTGACTGGGAAGAGCATCTGCGCATGACGCATTGGTCATGCACGGACGGGGGCTGGGAATGTGCAGAGGGCCCTAAAGCGCTTTGGGAAGAGCATCCAGCCGATATCTACAGCGCAATGGTCGTTGGCTTGCGGGATTACGTCGATACCAACCGCTTTCCGGGCGTGGTTCTTGGCATGTCGGGCGGTATCGACAGCGCGTTATGTGCAGCGATTGCGGCGGACGCCCTGGGACCAGACCGTGTTTGGTGTGTCATGTTGCCCAGCCGCTACACAAGCCAGTCGAGCCTGGACGACGCAACCGAGTGCGCCGCGATGATTGGTTGCAAGATCGACACTATTCCCATTTCACCAGCGGTTCAGGCATTCGACGAAATGCTGTCGGGCAGTTTTGTCGACCGAGACGTCGATATTACCGAAGAAAATATCCAGTCGCGTATTCGGGGCGTCACGCTCATGGCCCTGTCCAACAAATTTGGGCACATGCTGCTGACTACTGGCAATAAAAGCGAGATGAGCGTCGGTTATGCGACGATCTATGGGGACATGGCGGGCGGATATAATCCATTGAAGGATGCGTACAAAATGACCGTCTTTGCCATTTCCGAATGGAGGAATAAGCACAGGCCGCGCATCGGCCTTGGCCGTGACGGGCCAGTGATACCGGACAACATCATCACAAAGCCCCCAAGCGCAGAACTGCGCCCCGACCAGAAAGACAGCGATTCGCTGCCCGATTATCCTGTCCTCGATAAAATGCTGCATGCATTGATAGAGGAGGAAAAATCGGTGGATGAGGTTGTGGCGCTCGGCTTTGACCGGGATGTGGTCACGCGAATCGAACGATTGCTATATCTGGCTGAATATAAACGGCGGCAGGCGCCGCCCGGTGTAAAGCTTGGCACCCGCAATTTTGGTCGCGACCGGCGTTATCCGATTACTAATGCGTTCCGTAGCGCCTGATATTGCCGCAGTCCTGTATTAGGGCACTGGAAATCACGCCGCGGGCACCTTATTGGAGTGCTATGGCATTTTTTAAAGATGTATCGTTCCGCAACGCGGGCTCTGACCTAATGGGATTTTTGCGTACCTCGGGAAGCCACAGCCCTTGGCTGTTTCTGGCCGCCTGTGTGCCAACGGCGATTATCATGTATACTTTTTACACAGACGCGATGGAAAAGGCGACGCCCCCGCCGCGTGAGATCATCTATGTGGAAAGCTGGCCCGCCACACGGTCCCTTGAGGAGAGTAAGGCAGCAATTGCCGAACGTCAGAAGTTTAAGGACGAAATGCGGGCACGCGAAAAGGAAGCCTATAAAGCATTTGGTCGTGCCGTTGGTATGGACGTGGAAAAAATCGAGCGTGAGGCACAGCGCGAACAGGCGAATAAGAAGGCTGCTGTGGTTCCAAGTGGCGCAGGAGCGATGCAATAACCACCGCCAGCGACCTCCGGTTCATGGCGGCTGCATTGTCGCTGGCTGAACGCGGTGTTGGCCGGACGGGACAGAATCCATCGGTTGGCTGCATTATAGTAAAAAATGACATTGTGGTCGGACGCGGCTGGACGCAGGTCGGAGGACGCCCCCATGCCGAGGCAATGGCGCTGGCTGAGGCCGGAGAAGCAGCCAACGGCAGCACTATTTATGTCACGCTTGAGCCCTGCGCCCATGTGTCGCCACGGGGCCCCACCTGTGCGCAATCGCTTGTGGCAGCCGCACCCGCAAAGGTCGTGATTGCGCTGCAAGACCCGGATCCGCGTACCGCTGGTGAAGGCATGACGGCACTCAAGGCGGCGAACATTGAGGTTGTGACTGACGTCATGGTATCAGAAGCACGCCTGAATTTGGCTGGCTTCCTCAGCCGGATGAATCGAGGCCGCCCATTTGTGACCTTAAAAATTGCCAGTTCGCTGGATGGCCAAATTGCCATGGCGGATGGCAGTAGCCGATGGATAACTGGCGACATCGCACGTGCGCATAGCCATGTGGAACGCGCTCGCTCCGATGCAATTTTGGTTGGCGCAGGGACCGTGCGGGCGGATACGCCGCAATTGAATGTTCGGCTCGCCGGCCTTGGCGCACACCAACCGCGCAGAATCATGCTTGGCAGCGGTGATGCACCGCAAGGGTGGGAAGTCATTCGCACGCCGGCCAATATTGCGCATTTGGGTTGCAACACTTTGCTGGTGGAGGGCGGCGCGGCGACCGCGACAGCTTTCCTGAGGGAAGGCTTGGTCGATAGGCTCATGCTTTACCGTGCGCCAATTCTGGTTGGCGCGGGCAAAGCATGTCTTTCCGACATCGGTCTAACCCAACTTGCCGATGCACACGGACAATGGCAGCTTTCGGACTCCCGTAGTCTTGGCAAAGACCGTCTCGAAGTCTACGAGTGCGCGAACTAGCAAAAGGGCGCAGATTATATGTTTACCGGCATCATCACAGACGTGGGCAACATTCGGACATCCGAGCAACGCGGCGACTTACGCCTGGTCATATCCTGTGCTTACGACATGGATACAGTCGCCATCGGCGCGTCAATTGCCTGCTCCGGCGTCTGCTTGACGGTGGTTGATAAAGGTGACGGCTGGTTCGCGATTGATGCGTCGGCAGAGACCGTTTCGCGGACTGCAGCAGGCATGTGGAAACAGGGTACGCGCCTGAACCTAGAGCGTGCTTTAAAAGTCGGCGATGAACTTGGGGGACACATTGTCACTGGCCATGTTGATGGCGTTGGGCATATCGTCGCGAGCGAAACAATTGGTGATAGCTGGAAAGTAACAGTTGCGGCGCCCTCGAGCCTTGCCGCCTACATCGCCGCCAAAGGCTCGATTACCGTTGACGGTGTTTCACTGACGGTGAACGACATCGCAGATCAATCCGATGGAACGGCGCATTTCATGCTGAATATCATTCCACATACTGCGCAGATGACGACTCTCGATACCTTGGAAGTCGGGCGACAGGTCAATCTTGAGATCGACGTGCTCGCCCGTTACCTGAAGCGGATGGAAGATCTGCGCGCGCGTTAAAAGGGCAACCAGCGCTGCTTTTTGGAAAATCGCATATATCCAACATTCGCGCCGAGCCGCAGACCTGCGCCGACACGGATCGGGATGAGAACGATATCGCCGCGGCGCATATAGCTGGCGTTGAAACCACCGCCCAAATATGCCGCACCTTCGCCAGCCGGAAACCTGCCGTAAATTTCTTCGCTATCGTATAAATTATACACCAGAATGAAGGTGCTTCCGGCATTCGCGCCAGCATCGGGACCAATGGACGGACCTGTCCAGTAGACAGGCTTTTCGCCCTCCACCTTGTGGCTCAGTGTGCCGGAACCGTAGCGCAAGCCAACGACGAATGCGCCGCCGCCTTCGCGCCCGACAATATAGCCATTGGGACGGCCCTGTTTCTTCAGGATGTCCTCAATCAGCTTCCCCAAACCTTGTGCACCTTTGCCAAACACACCTTCAGCAGCGCCGATCAGGTCGTCCTCTTGATAGGTGTCGCCCGTCGGCACCGCTACTTGTGTTGTGGCAACGCCGGGCTGTGCGCCCACATTATCGGCGGGCATGCCATCAGTCGGCACACCATCCTGCATAACAGTTTGGTTTTCCCCGGTTGGTGCGCTGGACGGCGCAGGTGGCGGTGTTCCAAGATCCGCGTCAATCGCGTCATTGGGATCGACTGTGTTAATCTGCGCCATCGCTGGCGATGCGACAAGCGCGCCTGCCGCCAACAGCATCAGCAGATGATTTAGCGACTTTTTCAATCCCAGATTTATCGACAACATGCGGTCCCCGTCCTCAAAATAATGTCGGCTATGTTATGAATCGCTTATATGAGCACATGATGAACAGGCGATGATGCGAGTCCAATGCGCGCCAGAGCGATCCCGCGTGGTTAATTTTCTTCTTATCTCAAGCCTGTGTCAATAACCATTGCAGGCAAATGCATGCGCCGCTATAGGCCGCCGATGCCAAGCGCACAGGAGACGTGGGTGAGTGGCTGAAACCAACGGTTTGCTAAACCGTCGTACTGGTAAATCCGGTACCGAGGGTTCGAATCCCTCCGTCTCCGCCAATTTGTGGCCTTCCTAAAAGGAATCGCGCGAACCGATGTCGAGAAAACGTAAAGGCCCTGCGCGATTTGCGGCTTTGCGCGCGAAGTCACCGCTTTTCTGGGTGAAAACCACAATCATCCTGGTCGTCACAGCCTATCTCGCGTGGCTTTCCTTCATTCACGCGGTTGCCAACATTACGTGGGATCGCAATCCCGATATTGCGCTGAAATATGTACCCGATCATCCATTGGCACTGTCGCGCAAGGCAGACGAAATGTTTGCCGAGAAACAGGATCCAGCGACCCTTGCCAAGGTTGAGGCAATGGCAAAGCAGTCACTGCGTGGCGGTGCGCTTAATCCCGTTGCCATTCGCTTGCTTGGTTATGTGGCTGACGTGAGGGGTGACACCAAAAAAGCGCGCGAATTGATGCTGCTGTCGCACAAAGTATCTCGCCGGGATTTTGGAACGCAATTGTGGCTGATCGAAGATGCGGTGGCGCGCGGCGACAAGAAGCAGGCGCTATATCATTACGACATCGCGATGCGGACGACGCCAAGCAGCTTCCCGATATTGTTTCCGACACTGACCGGCGCGTTGAGCGACCCGGAGGTGCGCGTTGCGCTAGCGCCGATTGTTCGGCAGGCCCCTGTTTGGCTGCCAGCCTACCTTGGTGATGCCATAAACACGGTCGAAAATCCGGCCAACGTCGCTGATGTTCTTGTCAAGGCAGGCGGATTACCCGATGAAGAAGGTTATCGAAATCTGTCCAACGCCCTGCTTGGGCAATTGGCGGCGAAGAACAAGTTTCCGGCCTTCCGGCAATATTATCTGAGCCTGAAGGGTAACAAGCGGACAGCATTTCAGTCGGCCTCTTTGACAAAGGACACTGTGAACCTGCGCTACCCTGCCATGGGTTGGCAGGTCGTTGAAAATGTCGGCATCGGTGGATCATTTTCGCAGCCAGACAGCAAGGGACGATTTTCGCTGTCGGCCTTCGCAGGATCAGGCGAGCGCGGCGAAGTGATGCGCAAAATCCTTTTCCTTGAGCCCGGTAATTACCGTTTTCAGGCACGATATTCGGCGTTGGAAGCAGTTACAGACGCGGAAATTCGGTGGGATTTGCAGTGCCTTAAGCCCGAAGGCAACGTCGCGAAATGGTTTGTAGACACATCTGTGCGCAAGGGCACTTTCGCACAATCGCAGGATTTTGCTATTGGCAGTGACTGCCGAACACAGTTGCTTATTTTGCAGGCTGCGGGCGGCAGTAATCAACTTGGCGCAGAATTTACTCTGCGTTCGGTCGATATTACGATCAAATGATCGAAAAATGAGCTTGGCCGGAAATCCCGACCAAGCCCTCTAGGAGAGGGCGCCCTCCTAAAGTAAGATGCCCTCGGGTCGCGATTTCGATATACACCTCAATTCGTTACTATTGTATGACTCGCGCGGCAGCCAGATTTGCCCGCGGATTCAAAAGTCATGTCGTGGACGTAACCTTATCCTGCGTTTTGGTATCAAAGTCGCGCGCATCGTGCCGCTCGTGCAATTGGCTTGCCGGATCGCCCATAACGCGGTTGACCATTCGGCCGCGTTTGACGGCAGGTCGCTCGGCAATTTGGTCCGTCCAGCGAATGACATTTTTATATTCATGCACCGACAGAAACGCGCCTGCGTCATAGATGAGCCCTTTGACCAAGGCCCCATACCATGGCCAAATCGCCATATCGGCAATGGTATAGGCGTCGCCTGCCATATATTCGCGCTCTGCCAAATTGCGGTCCAGCACGTCCAACTGACGTTTTACCTCCATGGCAAAACGGTCAATGGCATATTCAAATTTAAACGGCGCATAAGCGTAAAAATGGCCAAAACCGCCGCCCAGATACGGTGCGCTGCCCATTTGCCACATTAGCCAATTGATGGTCTCGGTCCGGGCATGATGCTCGGTTGGCAGAAATGCGCCGAATTTTTCCGCAAGATACAGCAGGATCGATCCGGATTCGAACACCCGCGTAGGTTCAGGCGTTGATTGGTCGAAAAGGGCGGGGATTTTGGAATTTGGGTTGGCCTCGACAAACCCGCTCGAAAACTGGTTGCCATCACGAATGTTGACCAACCATGCGTCATATTCTGCACCCGCATGGCCAAGCGCCAGCAGCTCTTCAAGCATGACTGTCACCTTCACGCCATTGGGTGTGGCGAGCGAATATAGCTGCATGGGATGCTTGCCGATGGGGCGTTCCTTGTCATGCGTTGCGCCAGCCACTGGGCGGTTGATATTGGCAAATTGGCCGCCATTTTCGGTATTCCATTCCCAGACGTCGGCGGGGGTATATTCGGAAAATGTCTGGGTCATGGGATATTCCTCAAAACTAATAATGCTATTTCAACATATTGGTGCGCAGGCGTTCGTGCGTCAAGCAGCACTCGGATTTAGTTTCAAGTTGACGTATACGTAAAGTTCCGGCTTATTTGCTTCGTCGAAATATGAGGGAGAGCCAAGATGTCCGCAACCGTCGAAATCACCAACGATATCGCCCTTATCCGCATGGACGACGGTAAAGCTAATGCCATCAACTTTGACATGGTGGCGGCCCTAAATGCTGCACTCGATACTGCTGAGGCAAATGCAAAGGCCATCGTGCTGTCCGGCCGCGAAGGTCGGTTTTCCGGCGGTTTCGACCTGAACGCCTTTGCCAGCCTTGGCCCTGAAGGTGTGTATAAGTTGCTAGATGCAGGCGCAGAACTGTTGCTGCGTCTCTATGGCGGGCCCTTGCCCGTAGTCGCGGCCTGCACGGGCCATGCAATTGCGATGGGCGTGTTCATTCTGCACGCTTGCGACACCCGCATCGGCACGGCTGGCGATTATAAGATCGGCGCGAACGAAGCGATTACCGGGATGCAACTCCCCATTTTTGCGATGGAGCTCGCGCGTGATCGCCTAAACCCGTCGCACTTAACCCGCGCGATGATTCAAGGTTTCATCTACAACCCGCAAGGTGCGGTCGAGGCAGGTTATCTCGACATGCTCGCAGATGCAGGCGAGGTTGAAGCCAAAGCCATAGCCGTCGCTGGCCAATTGGCGCAGCTACCCGGCGAGGCCTATGCGTGGAACAAGAAATCCGTCCGCAAAGTGACCCTCGACCGCATCCGCGCGAGTGTGGGCGCGCATCACAAGCTTTAGGCTGCTGCCAGCGGCGCACAGGCCTCCGTCGCCCAAGCCAGTGCCTCGCCCTCCAATTGCGGGCCGACGATACCCAAAACCCTTGCATGGTAATCATTCCACCAGCGAATTTCATCGGCATTGAGCAAGCTGACATCGACCAAAGTCTTGTCGATGGGTGCGAAGGTGAGCGTTTCGAAGCCGAAATAGCGGCCTTCGGCGCCCGCGATATCACGCTCCTCAACCAGCACGAGGTTTTCGATGCGGATGCCATATTCGCCTTGCTTGTAATAGCCCGGCTCGTTCGAGAGAATCATGCCAGCCTGCAATGGCTCGTCGCTGCCTGCTTGTCCGCCAGCGAATTTGGCAATGCGTTGCGGGCCTTCGTGTACGGCAAGGAAGCTGCCTACGCCGTGGCCAGTGCCATGGGCATAATCAAGGCCTGCCTGCCACAAGGACGCACGCGCCAAGGTGTCGAGTTGCGCGCCTCTGGTACCTTCAGGAAACACCGCGCAGGCCAAAGCGATATGGCCCTTGAGCACGCGGGTGAAGCGGTCTTTCATCTCTGCGGTGGGCGCACCAGGGCCTATCCACATGGTGCGGGTGACGTCGGTGGTCCCGTCCAGATACTGCCCGCCGCTGTCGACCAAATAGATGCTATTGGGCTCAATCGCACGGTTGGTGGTTTCATCAACCTTGTAATGGCAATGCGCGCCGTTGGGGCCAGTGGCGGAGATCGTGTCGAAAGACAGGTCCTTTAGCATTCCGGTATCTTCACGGAACGCTTTCAGCCGAGCGGCTGCGGATAATTCGTTCAATTCGCCTTTATAAGCAGTTTCGCGCATCCAGTGCAGGAAACGGCTTAAGGCTGCGCCATCACGGGCTTGGGCGGCGCGGTGGCCGGATTGTTCGACATGGTTCTTTACCGCCTTGGGCAGGATGGTTGGATCGCGCGCCTCGATGATCTGCGCGCCACCAGCCTGCAACGCGCCGAAGATTGCGGCGACTGCGCGGTCGGGATCAACGGCAATGCGCTTGTCCTTCATGGACCGCAGTTCAGGGACAAATTCCGAAGGATCACGCAAGCGCACGGCGTTGCCAAGATGCGCGCGGACGGCGTCATCAACCTTTTCCGGCGCGACAAACAGGTCCGCCGTGCCATCGGCATGGGCAAGCACAAAGCTGAGTGCGACGGGCGTATTCGACACGTCGGAGCCGCGCACATTGAGCAGCCACGCCACCGAATCGAGCGCGGAAATGACCGTGCTGTCGAGATTGTTCGCGGTTAGCCACTCGGCCACAGCGGCGCGTTTTTCGGCGCTGCTCTGCCCTGCATATTGGTCGCCATGTACGATCAGCTTGGCGTCGCTTTTCTGCGGCTGATCAGCCCATACCTTGTCGATTGGATTGCTTTTGACCGCGACCAGTTCAGCTCCCTTTGCAGCAAGTGCCTTGGTTGCGCTTTCGACCCAGCCTTTGGTGTGGACCCATGCATCATAACCGATACGCGCATGATTGGGGGCATGGTCCTTCAACCAGTCAGCTATGCTCGTTTGCGGCACGCCGACATATTGCCAGTTGTTGCCATCAACCTGTTCGCGAACCTGAAGCGTGTAGCGGCCATCGGTGAAAATCGCAGCTTCCTCTGAGAGCACTACTGCGGATCCGGCTGATCCGCCGAAACCTGTTAACCAGCCAAGCCTTTGCGCATAATCGCCAACATATTCGGACATATGTTCGTCGCAGATCGGCACAACAAATCCGTCGAGCTGTTCTTTCTTCAATTGCGCGCGTAGCGCGGCGAGACGGGCTTCATAGGTAGACATGTCGGACTTCCATTCATATGGTTATTAAGCCCATATAACCAAGGAAGCCTGTTCATGAAAGCATTGCTCCCCCTGATTTTAGCAACGAGCGCATTATCTTCGCCCGCATTCGCCCAGAAAGAAGCCATGACCGAAAAAGCCACCGCGCAAATCAAGCCACCTGTTGCCGTCAAGCGTCCGCATCAGGCGACCTATCATGGCGTCACGATTACCGACGAATATCATTGGCTGCGCGATTCAGGCTATCCAACGATTGATGACAAAGAAATTCTCGACCATCTGAACGCCGAGAACGCCTATTTCGAAGCGCAAATGGCGCCCCATGCCGCGCTGACCGAAACCATTTTTCAGGAAATGAAGGGCCGCGTTAAAGAAGATGACAGCAGCGTACCGCAAAAGGATGGCGACTATATTTATTGGTCGAAATTTGAAGAAGGCGCACAATATCGCAAGCATTATCGCAAGCCAGTCGCTGGCGGTGCGGACCAGCTGATTCTCGACGAAAATGAACTGGCGAAGGACAAGGCCTATTTCCGCCTTGGCGCCGCAGAGATCAGCCCCGATGGCAAGATTTTGGCTTATGCCTATGATGACAACGGGTCGGAACGCTTTGACCTGCATTTCCGCAATTTGGAAACCGGCGCAAAACTGGCTGACGTCATCCCCGGCACGCTTTCCAGCATCGTCTGGTCATCGGACAGCAAGGGCGTAGTCTATGGCCTCGCCAACGATAACTGGCGCACCGACAATGCGTGGTTTCACAAATTGGGTGATGAACTGGCTAAGGCGAAATTGCTCTATAAGGAACAGGACATCGGTTTTGGCGTCGGCGTTGGTCTGACCGCGCAAGAAGATTGGATCGTCATCGGTACGGGCGACAATGTCACCAGCGAAGTGCGCCTGGTGCCAGCGAGCGACCCGACCGCGACGCCCATCATGGTGAGCCCACGTAAAGTCGGGCGACAGTATAGCGTCGATGTACGGGACGGAACGCTCTTTATTCTCACCAATGACGACCATGTGAATTTCCGTGTGGCCACCGCGAGCTTGAAGGCTCCCAGCGAGTGGAAAACATTAATCGGTGGATCAGACCGCCATTATTTGACTGGTCTGTCACTGTTCAAAAATTTCTATGTGACCGAAGGCCGCACCGATGGCCTCGACCAGGTTGAAATCCGCGATTATGCCGACGCGAGCAAAGTGCAGGCAATCAAATTTCCTGAGGCAAGCTATGACGCTGGCCTTGGCGATAACCCCGAATATGATGTGACGAAGCTTCGGCTTGGTTATGAATCGATGGTCACGCCCGACACGGTGTTTGATTATCATCTCGCCGATGGCCGTTTGGAAACATTGAAGGTTCAGGAAATCCCAAGCGGATATGATCCGAGCCAATATGTCACCGAACGGGTGATGGTTACGGCGCGTGACGGCACGAAAGTTCCGGTATCCATCCTAACCAAAAAGGGCTTCAGGAAAGATGGCAGTCAGCCGCTGCATCTCTATGCTTATGGCGCTTACGGCTATGCAACGCCTCCGGGTTTCAGCGCCAACCGCCTGTCGATGGTAGATCGTGGCTTTGCCTATGCCATTGCGCACATTCGCGGCGGCGATGACCTGGGCTATCAATGGTATCTTGATGGTAAGCTGACGAAGCGGACCAACACATTCAACGACTTTGTTGATGCAGCAAAGGGCCTGATCGATTTGGGCTTCACGGGCAAAGGTAAGGTGACCGCAAGCGGCGGCTCGGCGGGCGGTGAACTTATGGGTGCTGTCGTCAATCAGGCACCTGAATTGTTTGGCGCGGTGGTTAGCCATGTCGCCTTTGTCGATGTGCTTAATACGATGCTGGACAAGGACTTGCCGTTGACGCCGGGCGAATGGCCGGAATGGGGCAACCCGATCACCGACAAGGCCGCGTTCGACTATATCCGCAGCTACTCGCCTTATGACAATGTCGCGGCAAAGGCATATCCGCCGATGTTGTGGACCGCTGGCTTGAACGACCCGCGCGTGACCTATTGGGAACCTGCCAAGATGGTGGCGAAGCTGCGTGACATGAAGACCGATGACAATGTGTTGTTGCTCAAAACCAATATGGGTGCTGGCCATGGCGGCAAGTCAGGACGGTTCGAACGCTTGCGCGAAAATGCCGAGGAAGCCGCGTTCCTCATCTGGCAAATGGGGTTGGCCGAACCGAGCAAATGACGCCGTTCGAACGATCCTTTACCGCGCACCCGGACGATATTGACGAGCTTGGGCACGTCAACAATGCCGTCTGGGTGCGGTGGATTCAGGAAATGGCGACGTCGCATTGGCAGGCGGTGGCTGCGCCGGAGCATATTGCGGCCTATTATTGGGTCGTGACGCGGCACGAGATTGACTATCGCGGGAACATCGCGGCGGGTGAAAGCGTCACGGCACGCACTTGGATTGAGAGCGAACCCAGGGGTGCGCAATTTGACCGGCGCGTGGATTTCGTTGACCCGAACGGCAAAGTGATTGTGCGGGCGAACACCACTTGGGCGATGATAGATAAAGCCACGGGGCGGTTGGTGCGCGTGCGTCCCGAGGTTTCTGCGCCGTTTATAGGGTGACCGAACCCGTCGCCTATTCGTCCAACGCATAATCCGGCAGAGAATTGAACGCATTGCGCAATGCTTCGCTCCAGCTGTCGGAAATGCTTTCGAAATAAGGATCAGTTGATGTGATCCGCCGTTCGTGAAATGGCGCAAACTCGTCGTTTTTGTACAGCATCAAATCCAACGGCATGCCTACCGACAGGTTCGCTTTAAGCGTGGAGTCGAAGGATACCATCAGCAGCTTTGTGATGTCGGCAAAGGACATGTGCGATTCAAACCCGCGCACCAATATTGGCCGGCCATATTTGGTTTCGCCAATTTGGAAGAACGGTGTTTCGGCGCTTGCCTCAATGAAGTTGCCTTCAGGATAGATGAGGTAAAGCCGCGGCTCCATGCCTGAAATCTGTCCGCCCAGTATGACGCTGGCATTGAAATTGGGGGTTGGGCTTGCGGCCACGGGGCCAGTCAGCGCACGCGCGGAGATCGTATCACGTAAGGTCGCGCCGATGATGTTGGCAATCTGAAACATCGTCGGTGCCGCAAGAATTGAAGGCTTGCGGTCATTAGGCGCCTTTGTCCGTTCCTCCAACTGGCTAATCAACGCCTGTGTGGTCGCAAGATTGCCTGCGGTCATCAAAGTGATGAACCGTTCCCCGGGCACGGACCAGCTAAACATTTTTCGAAAGGTCGAGATATTGTCGACGCCTGAATTTGTACGTGTGTCAGACATGAAAGCCATGCCTTGATCGAGTAACATTCCCACGCAATACGTCATTATTAACCCAACGGCCCCCGCCCTGTTTTGTGATTCCTACTGTTCGACACGCAAGGATACAACCATGCTTTTGTCGCGCGCGCCAAATGACATGCCCGATATTGGTGCTGCGTCCCGATAATCAAAGCCTGTTGCAACGCGGACATAACGGCCATCGGGGCTGATGCCGTTGGAGATGTCGAAACCGACCCAGCCAAGCCCGTCGAGATGCGCCTCGGCCCAGGCATGGCTTGCGGTTTGTTCGATATGGCCATCCATCATCAGATAGCCCGACACATAACGCGCCGGAATGCCGATGGAGCGGCACGCGGCGATGAAAATATGGGCATGGTCCTGACACACGCCAGCGCCAGCGGTGATCGCCTGTTCGGCATTGGTAGCAACATCCGTAGCACCGGTACGATACTCCACCGTCGAGAGGATGTGCGCTGATAATTCGTGCAACATGCCGATCTTGTCGGAGGCGGCCCTGTCAATCCCGACAAGCAGCTTTTGAATGCCCCGTGCTGCCCCTGTAAGCCGCGTGGGGCGACAATAGGCCCATAAGGGTACATGACTGCGGTGACGGCCCAATATGCCATGATTGTCGGCGGTTTCGACTTGGCCGATACAACTGATCTTAATCGCAGTGCGGCCTTCTTCGATAGAAATCAAAGTTACATGATTGTTATGCGGGTCGTCATGCTCCGCCTCGATCTTGCCGCCATCAACGACCAATTGCCAATCATGGACGGTTTGCCCTGCCCCGTTTTTGGGCCGCAGTTTCAGCCGTTGCAGCGCGTAGCGCACAGGCTGGTCAAACTGATATTCGGTGATGTGGTGAATCGACAAGAGCATCAGTTGTTGAACCTATATTCCTGCTCCACCATCTGCGCGAGATTGCGGTTCTGCGAGAGGAACTCGATCAAAAATTCGTGTAACCCATCCTCCAATATCGAGGCAGCGGTGAGCGAGGCAAAGCCAGCGTAAATGCGCTCGGCCTCTGCAAGGCTTGCGGATTGGATGCCGTAAGACATCGCCAAGTGCCGCAGATTGTCGGTCAATTTGCCATAGCAAAAGGCGAGACTGCGCGGGAAACGGCGGTCGAGGATAAGGAATTCCGCAATGCCAAGTGCGCTTGCCCTTCCGGGGTAGAGCCAGCGGTAAGCGCTGTATGCGGACGTTGAACGCAGGATTGTCTCCCACTGGATGTTATCAAGCGACGAGCCAACGAAGGAAACCGAAGGCAGCAGGACATAATATTTGACGTCAAGCAAACGCGCCATGCTGTCTGCACGCTCAATGAAATTGCCGATGCGGCTGAAATTATAGCCGTCATTGCGCAACATGGTGTTTTCCAACGCACCGCGCACCATTGCGGTTTGGCGTTCGATAAGATCAATCGTTGCAGGCAGGTCCGCCTCACGCACCTGGCGTTTCAGGCCGTCATTGACGCAAATCCAGCATTCGTTGACGGCCTCCCACAATTCGCGCGTTATCGCGGTCCGCGTGGTGCGGGCATTTTGCCGGGCGCTGTCGATCAAATTGCGTAAATTGCCAGGGTTGCGCTTATCGCGCAGCAGATAGTCGACCACTTGCGCCGCATCATAGTCCCCATGCGTGGCCCGATATGCGGCGTCCATGCCCAATGCAGCGAGTATAGACCGCCATTCATCTTGCCGCCCGCTGTTGCGCGTGAGCGTGAAGCGATGTCCGGTCTCAATCAACCGCGCAATATTCTCCGCGCGTTCAAGGTAGCGGAACAGCCAGAATATGCCCGATGCGGTTTTGCCTAGCATGATGCGGCTCCACGGTCAGAACGCGAGTCTATGACGCTTTCCAAGACGGAGCGTAAAGGATTCAAAATCTCAATCATCGTCGATGACCCAGCTGTCTTTGGTCCCGCCGCCTTGGCTTGAGTTCACGACCAAAGACCCCTTGCGCAACGCGACGCGGGTGAGGCCGCCGGGGGTGATGTCGATCTTGTCGGGTGATACCAGCACGAACGGGCGCAGATCCACATGACGCGGGGCAATGCCGCTGTTGGCGAAGATGGGGATGGTCGAAAGCGCCAAAGTCGGCTGCGCGATATAATTGGCTGGCTTGGCAATTAATTTGGCGCGGAATTCGGCTAGCTCTTTCTTACTCGCCGCTGGGCCGACGAGCATCCCGTAGCCGCCCGAGCCATGGACTTCCTTCACCACCAATTCGGACAGATGGTCGAGGACATACGCCAGTGAATCCTTTTCCGAACAGCGCCATGTATCGACATTCTTCAAGATCGGCCGCTCGCCGGTGTAGAACTCAACAATGTCGGGCATGTAACTGTAAATCGCCTTATCGTCGGCAATCCCCGTGCCCGGCGCATTGGCGATCGTAATACTGCCAGCGCGGTAGAGATCAAAAATACCAGGAATGCCCAAAACCGAATCTGGCCGGAAAATCAGCGGATCAAGATAATCATCGTCCAACCGCCGATACAGCACGTCGATAGGCTGGTAGCCCCGCGTTGTTCGCATGGCGACGCGGCCATCGACGATGCGGATATCGTGACCCTCGACCAGCTCAGCGCCCATTTGATCGGCGAGAAACGCGTGTTCGAAATAGGCGCTGTTGTGGATGCCGGGGGTAAGAACTGCGACTACGGGGTCGCCTTTGCAGGCCGGCGGGGCAACGCGGCTCAGCGATGCGCGCAGATTTTTGGGATAATCGCTGACGTTGCGAACGCGGATGTTGCTGAACAGTTCAGGGAACATGTTCATCATCGTTTCGCGGTTCTCGAGCATGTAGGACACGCCCGATGGCGTCCGCGCATTGTCCTCAAGAACGACAAAATCATCGGGGCCAGTGCGCACAAGGTCGATGCCGACAATATGCGTGTAGACACCGCCGGGCGGTGTGAACCCAATCATCTGGCTGACAAAGGCGTCGTTTTTTTCGAGCAATTCAACGGGTAGCCGCCCTGCGCGGACGATTTCCTGCCGATGATAGATGTCCTGCAAAAATGCATTGATCGCGCGCACGCGTTGTTCGATGCCGCGCGACAATTTGGTCCACTCGCGCGCCGACACAATGCGCGGAATGATGTCGAACGGGATCAGCCGTTCTTCAGCCTCATCTTCGCCATAGACGGCAAAGGTAATTCCAGTGCGCCGGAAAAATTCCTCCGCATCCCGCGCCTTTTGCTTGAGATGCGTGCCGTCTTGTTCGGAAAACCATTTGAAATAAGCGGCATATGCAGCGCGCGGCGTCCCGTCCTCGTTCAGCATTTCATCGAAGCAGGGCGGTTTTGTTACCATTAATGAAGTATCTGCCTAAAAAAAATGCAGAGAACAAGTAACTTCGCAGCTGCACAAATATTAGGCAGGCAAAGCCTTAAAAATCAATCGCAACGCCCTTTAATTCCCAGTCACCATAACGCACCGGATCTGGTCGTTCGGCATCGGGTTCTGGCTCGCGCCCAACGTCTTTCGGTTCCGGGATTGGCGGACTTTTGGAGAGATACTCCGGCGCTTTGACATGTGGTGGACGCGTGCCCATGATTTTGACTTCCTTGAGCGAAATAGCCTGAAGGTAACATTGGCGTTCCCAGGCGATATTGCAAGGTGCGGGATCGCAAGAGGGGCTCTGCAGAACCGCTCTTCACTTGTTTGCCGCACACGCCTAGTGCGCTTGGTTATGACTGAAGAAATTTCTGGCCTGCCAACCCGCCGCGCTGCCTTGCGCTTGCTTGATACCGTGATGCGTATGGGCACGCCAATGGACCAGGCCACCGCCAATGCGACCAAGGGCCTGTCGCCGCCTGACCGCGCCTTGGCGATTGCAATTGCACAGGAAACTTTGCGCTGGGCGGTTGATCTGGATTATCTGATCGACAGCAAGACGAAGCAGGCCTTGCCCGATGACTCCAAAGCGCGGATGGTGCTTCGCCTCGCGCTGGCGCAGATTTTGCGCCTTGGCACGCCTGCCCATGCCGCCATCGCTACGGCGCTGCCTTTGGTCGATGGTGGGCCAAGGCGTCTGGTGCATGGGGTGCTGGGATCGTTGTTGCGCGCTGAAGCCGCGTTGCCGGAACTGCCGTCGCTGCCTGAAGCTGTGATGATGCGCTGGCACCCTGCATGGGGCGACGACATGATTGCGGGCGCGCAAATGGCATTGTCGGAACCGCCACCGCTTGACCTTGCCTTGCGAGCGCCAGCGGAGACAGACGCTTGGGCCGAACGTTTGGGCGGGGTTAGCCTGATGCCCGGCCATGTGCGGTTGCCACGTGGCACGGCGGTCGAAGAGCTGGACGGCTATGATGAAGGTGCATGGTGGGTGCAGGATTTAGCGGCCAGCCTGCCCGCGCGGCTTTTGGGAGATGGCACTGGCAAGCGGGCGCTTGATTTATGTGCCGCGCCTGGCGGCAAGACAATGCAGCTGTCGGCAGCGGGTTTTGCGGTGACCGCGCTCGACAATAGTGCGCGGCGAATGGACCGTTTGATGTCCAATCTGGAACGCACGCAGTTGAATGCGGAGCGCGTGAACGCCGATGTGATGGACTGGAAACCGTCGCAGCCGTTCGACGCAATTTTGTTGGACGCGCCCTGCAGCGCAACGGGCACCATGCGTCGGCACCCCGACGTGCTGCAGCGTATCGACATGAAGGCGATTAACAACCTGGCGGCGATCCAAAGCGCGATGCTTGATCGTGCGGCGGGATGGGTGAAGCCTGGTGGCACTCTGGTGTTCGCAACTTGCTCGCTTGAACCGCATGAGGGCGAGGCGCAGGCCGAGGCGTTTCTGGCGCGGCATCCGGAATACACAACGATGCCCGCGAGCCCAGACGAGTTGCCTGATGGGGTGGTTGCCAACGCAGCAGGTCACGTCCGGACGATGCCGCCGATGCTTGCAGAACAGGGCGGTCTTGACGGGTTTTTTGTGGCGCGGTTCGTTCGGGCGGCGTGACAATTTCGGAAACCTCAACCG
>JAZKGS010000019.1:21641-25868 GCA_040385805.1 Pseudomonadota bacterium
CCCGATGCTTGGGGTAAGGGCTATGCGACCGAGGCGATGAGCGCGATTTTGGCTTGGGCAGGCGACCAGGGACTGAACGAAATTCGCTGCATTATCGATACTGGCAACACCGCATCGCATAATGTCGCGGCCAAGCTTGGCTTCGTCAAATTTGCCGAATCGCACGACGTCATCGGCGACCTGTTTATTTATCGCCGAACATCCTAACCACATCCGTTCGTATCGAGCGTAGTCGAGATATCGCTGGCACACGCGCGTATGGACGGTGTCTCGACTTTGCTCGACACGAACGGTGGCAGATATAAGATAAGCTGTGCATAACGCCTCGCCGCGCCTTGCCCGCGGGGAGTCCAGCGTCTAAGCGCTTTACATGACCAGCGCCGTCCGCATTGCGCCATCGATATTGTCAGCTGATTTTGCACGGCTGGGCGAAGAAGTGCGCGCCATCGATGCCGCAGGATGCGACTGGATCCATGTTGACGTCATGGACGGACATTTTGTCCCCAACATCACCATTGGCCCTGCCGTAGTAAAGGCGCTTCGCCCGCACAGCGCAAAACCATTTGATGTGCATTTGATGATCGCACCCGTCGACCAATATGTGCAGGATTTTGCCGACGCTGGCGCGGATATCATATCGTTTCATCCAGAGGCTGGACCGCATCCGCACCGCACGGTGCAGCTGATCAAGTCGCTTGGAAAAATGGCGGGCATCGTCCTCAATCCGCATACACCAGCAAAGATGCTCGATTATCTCATCGATGATGTTGATCTCGTTTTAATCATGAGCGTGAACCCCGGTTTTGGTGGCCAGAGCTTTATCTCGAGCCAGTTGCGCAAAATTGAAGCTGTTCGCAAAATGATCGAGAAAACCGGACGTGACATCCGGCTTGAAGTGGATGGCGGCATCACCACCGAGACGGCGCCGCTGGCGATTTCGGCCGGTGCCGATACTCTCGTAGCTGGCACCGCCACGTTTAGGGGCGGCGAGAGCCAATATGCTGCCAATATTCGGGCGCTGAGGGGTGAATGACCGGCGCGTTTGAGGGCGGCACGGATCAACGGCAGACGGCCTTAATCGTCAGGCCCAAGGGCGCGGGCCAAAATATTCTCGAACGCCTTTCTCTCGAATTCTACAAGCTGACATGGCGCACGCCGCTGCACAGCGGGCGGTTAAAGGGCAAGGTGCCGCTGCGCTTGCTCGCGGTGCCGCAGGACCCGCTGGAGGGCAATCCAGCGCGTGGCCAAGCGTTGCGCATGGGCAAGTTCCATTATCAGGGTTTTGAGCAAGCGTTTGAAGGGCTGGATTATGACCGGCTCGATCTGCCGCCATCGCTGACCGATTATATTCACCGATTTGATTGGTTGCGCGATCTGGCGGCGGCGACCAATCGCGGCGAAGGTGCGCCGGTTGCAGCGCAGATTGCTGATGCTTGGTTGCTCGCCAACGGCATGAAAACGCGCGAGCCTGCTTGGCGTGTCGACAATTGCGCATGGCGGCTGTTGAACATGGCGGCCGGGTCGCCGTTTTTGCTGAGCAGTTCCGATCCGATTTACCGCTCACGCGTCATAAACCATTTCGCGCGGGTCGCGCGCCATTTGGACCAATCGGCGCCGCGCGCGCAAAGCCATTTTGCCAAGACCGTCGGTTGGGCTGGTGTGGTCGCGGCATCGCTGTTGTTGCCCGAAGGAAAAATCCGCCGCGCAGTGGGTGAGGATGGGTTGGCTGAGTCCTTGCGCGTAACCATCTTCCCCGATGGCGGTGTTGTGTCGCGTTCGCCCATTCAGCTGATGGAACTCATCGGCCTGCTCAGCCTGTTGAAGCAATGCTATGTCGCGCAAGGCGAGATGGTGCCTGATTTCCTCGCCGAGGCCTTGGGCCGCGCGGTCCCTGCGTTGCTTGGCCTCACGCATTCCGATGGCGGCCTTGGCGCGTGGCAGGGCTCTGCGCATATCACCGCCGACCGGATTGACGCGCTTGTGGCCGCCAGCGAAGTACGCGCGCGCCCACATCGCCAAGCGCTGGATTGGGGCTATCAGCGTGTGTCGGCTGGTAAATCGGTTTTGTTGCTGGATGCAGGGCCACCGCCATTGGCGCGCCAATCGGCGTCTGGATGCGCGTCGACCTTGGCGTTTGAACTGTCGCATAATGGGCAGCGGATCATCGTCAATTGCGGCGGCGCGGCTTTGGTCGGGGCAACCATTCCCGCTGCTCTGGCGCGCGGGCTTCGGACGACAGCGGCGCATTCGACCTTATGCCTGAACGATACCAACTCGACAGCTATCCTGCCCGGCGGACAGTTGGGTAAGGGCGTGGCAGAGGTCGGGCTTGAACGCCGCGATATTGACCAAGCAACGCGCATTGAGGCGAGCCATGACGGCTATGCCAAAAGCTTTGGCTTTAATCACTCCCGCCTGCTCGTCCTGCGATCCGACGGGATGGAATTGCGCGGCGAAGACACGCTGCTGCCGCAGGCCAAGCCCAAGGACAATGTGACCGCGCATGTGCGCTTTCATCTCGGGCCAGACATCGAAATCGTGCCGTCGGAAAAACCGCAGACCGCGTTGCTGCGCATGGCTGATGGCAGTAACTGGGTGTTTATCACCTCGGGCGGCATGTTGTCGGTCGATGACAGCCTGTGGGTTGATCAAAATGGTCGCCCCCACCCCACGCGCCAACTTGTGATTGCCGCCGATACGGGTAAAGGCGGCCTCCATATCAGCTGGCAACTGCGCCATTTAGGATAAGAATATGCAAGACGTCGTCATTAAACGGGCCCTGTTGTCGGTGTCCGACAAGGCTGGATTGGTTGAGCTTGGCCACGCGCTCGCGGCGCGGCATGTTGAATTGGTGTCGACGGGCGGGACGGCAAAAACGCTTCGTGCTGCTGGCCTGACGGTGAAGGATATTAGCGAGCTGACTGGCTTTCCTGAAATGATGGACGGGCGGGTCAAGACGCTGCATCCAATGGTGCATGGTGGCCTGCTGGCGGTGCGCGATAACCCCGAACATGCTTCCGCGATGGTGGAGCATGGGATTGGCGCAATCGACCTTGTGGTGGTGAACCTGTACCCCTTTGCTGAAACGGTAGCCAAGGGTGCCTCGCGCGATGAAATTATCGAAAATATCGATATTGGCGGTCCGTCCATGGTGCGCAGCGCGGCCAAGAACCATGCGTTTGTTACGATCCTGACCGACCCAGCCGATTATGATGACCTTATTGCCGAGCTTGAGGAAAGCGACGGCAAAACCAGTTATGACTTCCGCCGCAAATGCGCTGCGAAAGCCTATTCGGCCACTGCTGCCTATGACAGCATGATCAGCCAGTGGTTTGCCTTTGCCGATCAACAGCAACTGTTTCCGGACATGCTTGCGGTCAATGGCAATCGCGTGACTGAGCTTCGCTATGGCGAAAACCCGCATCAGCGTGCGGCGCTTTATGTACCTGTGGGGCCACATATTGCAGGCATTGCGCAGGCCGAGCAAGTGCAGGGCAAGGAGTTGTCCTACAATAATTATAACGACGCCGATGCTGCGCTTGAGCTCGTTGCAGAGTTCCGTGACGGTCCGCCAACGGTCGTCATCGTCAAGCACGCGAACCCGTGCGGTGTTGCAACTGGCGCGACCTTGATTGACGCCTATCGCGCCGCACTGGAATGCGACAGTGTCTCTGCCTTTGGTGGCATCGTTGCCGTCAATCGTCCGCTGGATGCCGCTACTGCCGAAGCGATCACCGAGATTTTTACCGAGGTTGTCGCAGCGCCTTCTGCCGATGATGCGGCCAAGGCGGTTTTTGCCAAGAAGAAGAATTTGCGGTTGTTGCTCACAGGTGAATTGCCCGACCCGAAACGCGGTGGCCTAAGCATCAAGCCGATTACTGGCGGATTGCTCGTGCAGTCGCGTGACAATGGCCATGTTGCGGATAGCGAATTCACTGTCGTCACCAAGCGTGCCCCAAGCGCGCAGGAACTGGCCGATTGCCGCTTTGCCTGGACAATCGCCAAGCATGTGAAGTCGAATGCGATTGTCTATGCCAAGGATGGCGCGACTGCTGGCATTGGTGCTGGCCAAATGAACCGGCGTGACAGCGCGCGTATCGCCGCGATTAAGGCGAAAGAGGCGGCCGAAACATATGGCTGGGATGCTCCGCGCACCGTGGGTTCTGCTGTTGCATCCGACGCATTCTTCCCGTTTGCCGATGGACTGCTGGCCGCTGCTGAGGCTGG
>JAZKGS010000019.1:25968-28160 GCA_040385805.1 Pseudomonadota bacterium
GGATCACGGCGGTTTTCGCTGCGCGCGGCAAAGGCGCGGTCGGCGGTTGGGCGACGATCACCGGCAGGCGCATTGTCATTGCGTGGACGCGCATCGCGCCCGCCTTCGCTTCTGCCTTCACGGCTACCGTCGCGCGGACCAATGGCTGGCTGCCATCCGCCTTGCGGGGCGTGCGTGCGGTTGCGGGTTTCACCGTTCAAGCCAGTGCCACCATTGTTGCCACCAAGCTTCTTTCCAGCATAGTTGGTGCGTCCGCCACCTGGCTGACCACCACCACGACCGCCACGGGCCTGTTGCGGTTTCTTGTCGGCAACGGGGGGTGGCAATGCCGCAACAGCCGCACGGAAACCTTCTGGAAGGCCAAGCGTCATGGCGCGAACACCCGTCAGACGTTCGATGTCTTTCATATAACCACGCTCGTCACCAGCAACGAAGCTCATTGCAATACCTTCACGGCCGGCACGCGCGGTGCGGCCGATACGGTGGACATATTGTTCAGGCACGTTGGGCAGTTCGAAGTTGAACACATGGCTGACGCCGGGGACGTCGATGCCGCGGGCCGCAATGTCGGTTGCAACAAGGATTTTGATCTTGCCGTCACGGAACGCTTGCAGTGCAGCGGTGCGCTGACCCTGCGATTTGTTGCCATGGATGGCGGCTGATTGAATACCAGCGCCAGCAAGGCCACGCACAACGCGGTCCGCGCCATGCTTGGTACGCGTGAAGACCAACGCACGGTCAATATCTTCGCTTTGCAGCTTGAGTGTCAGCAGGGTCTGCTTTTCACGCTGTTCGACAAAGGTCACGAACTGTTCAACGCGCTCTGCCGTGGTCGATGCAGGCGCAACCGAAACGCGGACTGGGTTGTTGAGGAAACGGTTGCCAAGCTCGGCAATCGCCTTTGGCATTGTCGCCGAAAAGAACAATGTCTGACGCTGCTTTGGCAGCAATTGGTCAATACGCTTCAACGCGTGGATGAAGCCCAAGTCCATCATCTGGTCAGCTTCATCAAGAACGAAGATTTCAACGTCCTTCAAGGTTACGGCGCGTTGTTCAATCAGGTCGATCAAGCGGCCAGGTGTGGCAACGAGAATATCGACACCGCCGGCAAGGCGTTTTTTCTGGCTGAAAATGGGCATACCGCCAAAGACGCAATCGACCTTGAGGCCAAGGAATTTGCCGTACGTGCGGAAGCTATCGGCGATTTGCGCCGCCAGTTCGCGTGTTGGCGACAGAACAAGCATCCGGCAGCTATATTGCTGACGCGCTTTTGGCTTGGTTGCAAAGTGGTGAAGCGAAGGCAACGCAAATGCAGCCGTCTTGCCGGTGCCGGTCTGCGCGATACCGCAGAGGTCGCGGCCTTCGAGAAGCGACGGGATAGCCTGTTGCTGAATTGGAGTTGGCGTATCATAGCCAGCCGCCTCAAGCGCCTTAAGGATAGGTTGGGCAAGGCCCAGGTCTTGGAAAAAAGACATATTTATACTTTCAAAATAGTCGTCGCAGCCCGTAGACGCGCGTCCTTTCATCAGGACCGCACAGGCGCAACAGCAGGTGTTCGGGAGCAGCTTATGCTGACCCGTTGGAAACAACCCTGCGTGATATGGGAAGCCTCTAAGCTTACGCATCTTGTTCGTTTGGCGGAGCCTTTGGTGGGGCCCTCACGCTGCCAAAACTGCGGCGGTTTTGTCCGCTCGCCTCATGCGCTTGGCGGGCCTATCGCGAATTATCGCGCAAAAAGCAAGTTATTTGTGCAGCGACGCAATTATCGGTCGCGAGCCATTCGGGTGCACATGCATCGTAACGCCTCGTTAACCATCTATTAGGCCATTTCGTTCACAGATTTTTCCAGAGCTTCTCTCCGGGGGATAATATGACAAATCAGGGCCAGAATTCAGTCGATGTAGCCATTATTGGCGCGGGTCCAGCGGGGCTGACTGCGGCCTATTTGCTGACCAAAAAGGGATACAGCGTCACCGTCATTGAAAAAGACGAACGCTATGTCGGCGGGATCAGCCGCACCGTTGAGGTCGATGGCTATCGCTTTGACATTGGCGGTCACCGCTTTTTCTCCAAATCGAAAGAGGTGGTCGATTTGTGGAATGAAATTCTGCCTGACGATTTCATTCAACGCCCGCGGATGAGCCGGATCTATTATGAAGGCAAATTCTACAGCTACCCGCTGCGCGCGTTTG
>JAZKGS010000020.1:0-7847 GCA_040385805.1 Pseudomonadota bacterium
AACCAGGGCCCTGACCTTCTTCTGCCGCCATTGCGGCAAAGGTGCGAGTAGCCAATAGGCCTGATCGCTTTCTTTGGCATTGTCGATGGCGCGGACTTTTCCGCTGGCGATGTCGGCCTCGGCAAGTATCAGCGGGACCGTGGCGCGGCCAAGCCCGATGGCAGCGGCGTCAATCGCGAGGCCAGCGTCGGCAAGACGAACTGCGGCAACGCCCTCTGCTACCGGGCAATTAGGCCAGCTGATAGGGGTCTCTGCCCCGCCATCCGGCGCGGCGACGGTGACATAAGCGCCAGCGGCTAGCCGAATGCCCTCATGCTCACCGGGGCCAGTGGTCAGGCGAATGGCGAGATCGAGATTGGCTTCGGTAAAGTCCACATCTTCGTCCGCCGCGACCAATGTGAAGCGCGTGTCTGGGTTCGCCTTGCTGAAGGTCGCAAGCCGCGCCGCCAGCCATTTGGCGGTGAAATCCCGTGGTGCGGCAATGGTGAGCGAATTGGACGACTGACCCGCCTGCATCGCACGGACCGATTCTTCAAACTGCAGGAACCCTGCGCGCAGGGCATCAAGGCCGTTTGCCGCTTCGTCAGTGAGTTCCAGCCCCTTGGGTGTGCGGCGGAACAACACAACGCCCAACATATCCTCGAGCGCCCGGATTTGCTGTCCAACGGCGGCTGGCGTGACGGCGAGTTCGTCGGCAGCCTTGGTAAAGCTTAAGTGGCGCGCTGAGGCGTCGAGGACGCGCAGGCCATTTAAAGGCAGGTGCGTACGTTTCACGACCGCGTTACCCCACCCGTTCGCATCGAGCCCTTCGACACGCTCAGGAGCCGAGATGCCGTGAGGTCACGCGCGAACGAGGGGTGTCTCGTCTTCGCTCGACACGAACGGATAAGGGAACTCGGGGCGGGCATAGACGGACAAAAGAGCGCTTGGGTATTCATCGCGCCGTGGCCGGGGCCACCAACGTGAAGCGCGGGATTTCCGCCAGGAACGTCGTGCCATCTTCACGTACAAAGCGATACTGCCCTTCCATCATGCCGCTGGGCGTCGGCAATGGGCAGCCGGAGACATAATCATGGCTTTCGCCGGGGCGCAAAAGTGGTTGTTCGCCGACGACGCCGTCGCCATCAACATGGTTGATCGTGCCGCGGCCATCGGTGATCCGCCAATGCCGGGTCATTAATTGCACAGGCTCGTCGCCCACATTTTCGATGCGGATATGGTAGGACCAGAACCAGCGCCCTTGGGCTGGCGCGGATTGTTCTTCCAGAAAATTGGGCGAGACGCGGACGGTTATGCCGTCGGTCGTGGCGCTGACGGCGAAGAAGGAGTCTAAGATACTGCTCATAATCCAGCCCCCTTGAGTGCCTGATCCAGATCGTCGATCAAGTCAGCCGGGTCTTCCAAGCCGACATTGATGCGGATCATGCCTTCGCCAACGCCCATGGCTTCGCGGGCTTCAGGGCCCATGCCGTGATGCGTGGAAGAGGCAGGATGGCACATCAGGCTGCGGGCATCGCCAATGTTGTTGGAAATGTCGATCAATTGAAGCCCGTTGAGCAAGGCATGCGCTTGCTTGCGGCCACCATCGACCGAAAAGGCGAAAATCGGCCCGCATGCCTTCATCTGCTGCATCGCCAGCGTATGTTGCGGATGGCTCTCAAGGCCGGGGTGCATGATGTGCGGCACGCGACCCTCAAGGAATTTGCCGACCGCAAGCGCGTTTTCCGACTGCCGCATCGCGCGCAGTTCCAACGTTTCAAGCCCCTTGTGCACCACCCACGCGTTGAACGGCGACAGGTTGGGACCAGTGTTGCGTTGAAACGGCAACAGCACCTCATCCATCCATTTTTGCGAACCGCAGACAGCGCCAGCCAATACGCGGCCCTGCCCGTCCATCAGCTTGGTCGCGCTGTAGGCGACAACATCCGCGCCATAGTCCATGGGGCGTTGCAGCACGCTGGTGGCAAAGGCGTTGTCGACGACTGTCGTAATGCCATGTTCCTTCGCCAGACCGCAAACATAGGCCATGTCGACAATGTCCATCGTCGGGTTTGCGGGCGTTTCGAAGAAGAAAACCTTCGTATTGGGCTGAATCGCTGCCTTCCACGCGTCATTGTCGCGGCTGTCGATGGTGGTCGTGCTAATCCCCCATTTGGGCAGCAAATTGTCGGTCAGCCAGCGGCACGATCCGAATGCGGCGCGCGCGGCAACAACATGGTCGCCTTGTTCCAACTGGCATAACAACGCCGTGGTCATCGCCGCCATGCCCGTGGCTTGCGCGCGGCAGGCTTCTGCCCCCTCCATCAACGCAATGCGTTCCTCAAGCATTTGCACCGTCGGGTTCTGCAACCGCGAATAGGTCATGCCGTCCTGCTCACCGGCAAAGCGGGCAGCGACGGTTTCGGCGTCGTCATAGGTAAAGCCCGACGACAGGAACAGTGCCTCGGACGTCTCGCCATGCTCGCTACGCCAAGTGCCCCCACGTACCGCTTGCGTGGCGGGACGCCAATGCTTGGTAATTTCGCGATTCTGGCCGGTGGTTTTCTTCATATTCTCGCTTTTCGGGGAGTGTAGGGTTCAGGTCAAGGCAGCAAGAACAGCATCGCCCATTTCGCGGGTTGAATGTGCGCCACCAAGGTCCCCAGAACGCGCGCCGCTGGACAGTGCCTTGGCCACGGCCGCTTCAATCCGGTCGGCTTGCGCTGGTAGGCCGAGCGAGTACCGCAGCATCATCGCGGCGGACAATATGGTGGCAAGCGGGTTGGCCTTGCCCTGCCCCGCGATATCGGGCGCGCTGCCGTGGATTGGCTCGTACAGGCCCTTTTGGTTCGCATCCAAGGATGCGCTCGGCAACATGCCGATTGAACCCGCGCACATGCTCGCCTGATCGGAAAGGATATCGCCAAACAAATTGCCCGTCACAATCACGTCGAACTGGCCAGGGTTACGCACCAATTGCATCGCGCAATTGTCGACATACATGTGGCTCAAGGCGACTTCGGGATATTCCGCATGGGTTTCGATGACGACATCGCGCCACAATTGCGAGGTTTCGAGCACATTGGCCTTGTCCACCGAGCAGAGTTTTTTCCCGCGCGCCATCGCGGTTTCGAAGCCAACGCGCGCGATGCGGCGGACCTCATCCTCATTATAAGACATGATATCATAGCCTTCGCGCTTACCATCGGCGGTTTTGCGCATACCCTTTTCACCGAAATAGACATCACCGTTGAGTTCGCGGACGATAACCATGTCGATTTGTGAAGCGACCTCAGGGCGAAGCGCGCTGGCGTCGGCCAGTTCTGGAAACAGGGTCGCGGGGCGCAGGTTCGCGAACAAGGACAATTCCTTGCGCAAGCCCAATATCGCTTGTTCAGGGCGCAAGTGACGTTCCAGCGCGTCGCAATCCGGGTCGCCGACCGCGCCGAACAATATTGCATCCGAACGCTTGGCAAGGGCCAGAGTGTCTTCCGGCAAAGGATGGCCAGTTGCCTTAAACGCTGCACCGCCGACAAGCGCCTCTTCGAAGATTAGCCCGTCGATACCGAGCGCATCCAACACGCGGCGCGCTTCTGTGATGACTTCGGGGCCAATTCCGTCCCCGGGTAACAAGGCAATAAGCATAGAATATCAAACCTAGAAATGCTTCGTCATCCCGGACTTGGTCCAGCATGACGATACTGAAATGTCGCGGTTTCTCCTGCCAACAGCAAAGCGGTTATGCAACCGCCCTTTTCAACCGCTCCACCAAACGTTCGCGGGCGGCCATGACGTCGGCGCGGCGGTCGCCCAGGACATGCGCAACGAGCCGCTTTCGGGTTTGGGCCATCATTGCAACGGGTGCGCTTTCGGTGTCATGTTCTTCAGCATAGCCAAGCTCGGCCAGCAGCAGGGTTTCATATTGCGCCACGCCCCCTGCCCAAACCCGCGCCGCCGGGGCAAGTTCAATCGCGGAAAGCAAGCCGTCCGCTGCGCTGTGTATACGCGGATAGGGAATGCCCTCCGCCAGCGTCGCTGCAGTCAGCGCGGTGACCCAGTCAATCGCGGCAATCGCCAACGGCTCGCCCAGTAAATGCGCGCGGCTTTGTAAGGGTTCAGGCGTCAGGCGCGGCAATTGGCCTGCGATCCGCGTGCGCCATTCGCCCGTTATGACATTACCGGGGATGAGGACGGGCCGCAACTGTCGCCCGCGTGCGCCCGCGACATAGCCCGCGAGCATTCCGTAATCCGCCGTAAAGCCGCGAACAATGGCCCCCGTTTCGCCATGGTTGCGGACCGCGCAGATGATGGCAGATGCCGAAATGTCCATGCCCCCTCATGCCAAGACTAAGGCGTGAGGGGAAGTTTTATCCTGCGTCCGAGGCCACCACGAACAAGGTTGAACCCTGGTATTTTTCGGCTGCTGGTTCGAACAAAGCGTCGATTTCAAACGGCTGGTCGGTCAGCTTAAGGTCATTGAGGCCAGCCAAATGAAATGCGCCAAGCTTCTTGTCGCGGCGCACTTCGCCATGTTTTTCAAATATCACGGCGTCCATGAACAAGGCACTGTGCTTGGAATATAGGATATGTGGAGCCAGCTTCATCGGCACATTATTGTACACAGCGGTAACACATTTTTTGAGCGCGATAGCTTCAAGCAAGAGCGGATTGTTCGTCATACCGTGTCCTTATCGAAACGGCGTTGCTACGCAATCAATTTATTGTGCGGTGCAACATATAATTAGCCAGATTTGGCGTGCCGCGCGATGAGATCAACCATCCGCCCGACTTGCGATGGCGGGAGGTCGTGACCCATCTCGTCGATAATCTCCAGACGCGCGCCGGGGATCAGGCGCGCAATGTCCTCGCTTCCCTCTTTGGGTACCAGCGGGTCAGCGCCCCCGTGCACAACTAATGTTGGCACCTTGATCGTCTTGAGGCGCTCGACACGGCTGCCATCAGCGATGATCGCGAGCAATTGCCGCTTCATCCCGATGGGATAGTAGCCCCGGTCAAAGGCACGCGCCGCCATATCGACAAATGCATCATGCGGTCGTTTCATATCGGCGTAAGAAATCGCCTCGATGGACTCCGCGCCCAGGCGCACGGCCTCTTCGCGCGTGGGATTGGCGGGGCGTGGTGCCATCAGCCGCTTTCTTATGTCGGCACGTGGCCCGGGAAGCCCCGGCCTACCGCTTGAGGACATGATCGACGTCATCGTCAATATCCGTTCCGGGTGATGCGCGGCCATCAGTTGGACGATCATGCCACCCATCGATGCGCCGACAATATGCGCCTTTGCTATGCCAAGTGCGTCGAGCAACGAAATGCCGTCCTGCATCATGTCGGTCAGCGTGTAGGCTGGATTTATCGGCAGGCCAAAGCGCGCTTTGACCATCGTCCAAACCAAATTGGCTGCGGGCGCACCGTCCATGCGTTGCGACAGTCCAACATCGCGATTGTCATAATGGATGACGCGGTGGCCCTCCGCGACCAGCCCCTGAATCATATCATCCGGCCACGCAATCATCTGCGTCCCCAATCCCATCACGAGCAGGATCACGGGTCCATCGGCTGGACCGCTTTCTTCGTAATAAATATCAATATCGTTGGCGCGAACGGTTGGCATTTGTGTCTCCCTACCCCGCTTTTGTAATCAACCAGTTACCAACTGCAAGCGATAGTCACCCGTTGCTATGATAGTAATCATAGACTGTTTGCGCGACGGCGGCGGATACGCCGGGGGCCTTTTGCAGATCCTCAAGGCTGGCATTGCGCACGGCGCGCGCTGTGCCGAAATGCATGAGCAATGCCTTTTTGCGCGACGGGCCAATGCCCGGCACTTCATCGAGCGGACTGACGGTGATCGCCTTGCTGCGTTTTGCACGGTGTGCGCCAATGGCAAAGCGGTGCGCCTCATCGCGCAATCGCTGGAGATAGAACATGACTGGCGCGTTGACCGGCAGCGTGAATTCGCGGCCATCGGGAAAGTGAAATGTTTCGCGTCCCGCATGGCGGTCGGGGCCTTTCGATACGCCGATGAACGCCACATCCTCGACACCGAGTTCGCGGACGACTTGCATCACGGAACTCATCTGCCCCTTGCCGCCATCGATCAGGACAAGGTCAGGCCAGTTTTCGTCGCGTTCGGATTCGATATCCTGGCTGGCGCGCGCATTCAACTTAAGACCCCGTTCGCCTCGAGCGTCGTCGAGAGGCCCATCAGTCATGCGCGTGCTCTCGGTGTCTCGACTACGCTCGACACGAACGGAATGCTCTTCATTCTGGGATTTATCCGCCATCAACCGCCCAAAGCGGCGGGCCATGACTTCACGCATCATGGCGAAGTCGTCACCGGGAGCTGTATCTGGGTTCTTGATATTGAACTTGCGATACTGGCCTTTGATGAAGCCTTCAGGGCCAGCCACAATCATCGCGCCAAGCGCATTGGTGCCCTGGATATGGCTGTTGTCATAAACCTCGATACGGCGCGGCGGTTCGGGCAGTTCGAACAGGTCTGCGACCTCTTGCAGCAATTTGCCTTGCGTCGTGCTTTCGGCCAGCCGGCGGTCAAGCGCCTCTTCGGCGTTACGGGTTGCCTGCTTTACCAGCCGCACGCGGTCGCCACGTTGGGGCATGCTGATTTCTATCTTGCGCTCGGCGCGCTCGGACAAAGCCTGCGCCAACAGATCTGCCTCGGTCAACTCCCTGTCCAGTAATATGCATTTGGCGGGCGGCACGTCCTCGTAAAATTGTGCGAGGAAGCTGGTGAACACTTCGTCCTCGCTCATTTCCGCGACATGGGCGGGGAAGAAGGAACGATGCCCCCAATTCTGGCCGCCACGGATGAAAAACGCCTGAATCCCCATCACCCCGTTGCGGTGCGCCAGCGCGAAGATGTCCGCATCGCCGACCCCTTGCGCGTTGATCGCCTGCGACCCCTGAATGAAGGTCAACGCCTTCAGGCGGTCGCGCACCATTGCCGCGCGTTCGAAATCCAGCGCTTCTGCCGCGGCTTCCATTTCCTTGGCAAGCTTTGCCTGCACGGCAGAGGATTTGCCATCCAGGAATGCTTTGGCGTCAGCGACAAGACCTTCATACGCTGTGTCGTCGATGCGCCCAACGCAGGGCGCGGAGCAGCGCTTGATTTGATACAGTAAACAGGGCCGGTCGCGGTTGTTGAAAAAACTGTCCGAGCAGCTGCGCAAAAGGAACAGTTTTTCTAACGCGTTTAATGTTTGGTTGACGGAACCAGCGCTCGCAAACGGACCATAATATTGGCCCTTATGCCGCCGTGCACCGCGGTGTTTTTGGATGCGCGGGAATTTATGGTCGGCACGCAGCAAGATGAAGGGGAAGCTTTTATCGTCGCGTAGCAGCACATTATAGGCGGGGCGGTACCGCTTGATCAATTGCGCCTCAAGCAACAGCGCCTCGGCCTCGCTGTTCGTTGTGACAATAGTCATCGACCGAGTCAGCGCTACCATCCTGCGCAAACGGTTGGGCAAGCGGTCGATCTGCACATAATTGCCGACGCGGTTCTTTAATGCCCGCGCTTTACCGACATACAGCACATCGCCGCGCGCGTCGTGCATGCGATAGACGCCGGGCTTCATCGGGAGCGTCTTCAGGACATTGCGGATCGCCGCGATACCCGTGTCGAGATCTGGCGTGTCCGCACCGCGCACGGCATAAGTGGCCTTTTCCTCGCTAAAGCGGGAGGCTGCGTTGGGTTGGTCGGGACGGTCGGCTTTGGACATGTTCCTGCCATGTAGGCGGAGCCATCCGCATACTCAACGGCATTCCGGGGCAGGTGGAACGATAAACATGTGCGTCATCTCCCCGAGAAGACGGGGGTATAGCGATAA
>JAZKGS010000021.1:0-2641 GCA_040385805.1 Pseudomonadota bacterium
TGTCTCCAGCAAAGCCGGGGAGATAGGTACGGAACCGGACATCTGAGCGGCGCCATGCCGGAATGAACGTCAGCGTGCCAAAGCCCATATCGCCGACGACGGTGGCACTGACGCCATAAAATTTATTGTCGAGAAAACCATCTGTTCCCGCGAGCGCTACGCAGCCAGTGTTGACGAAATTCCCGAATCCGCCGCAAAATGGCGGTGCGAAAATGCCTGCTGCATAGCCGCGGATTGCGGCATGGGCACGTGGGTCGGACACGCTGACGCGGTCTTCCAGATCAGGCACCGCAAAAGCCGCACTGGGAAGAAGCACAGCCCCTGAACCCTTGCCATGCTGGTTATAATAATCACCAACCAGCGTCATCGACCACATGTCGGACGGCTGGATCAATAGCGACGCACGCACAGCCTCGCCCTTGTCATCGTCATAACCATCGGAGATGTAGCCGTCGCGGTTGACGATCTGGCCAGCAACCCGCAGCGCGGCAATTTCGCCAAGCGGAATATTCAGCGCGAGCGAGCCTTTTTTGCTGTCGTAATTGCCATATTCGAACAAAGCTTCGCCACTGAATTCACCGAGCTTTGGCTTTTTCGGGATCACGTTGATTGCGCCGCCGGTGGCATTGCGCCCGTACAGCGTGCCTTGCGGACCCTTAACAACTTCTACCCGTTCCAGATCATAAAACACGCCGGTCGGCGCGGTTGGCCGACCAACGTAAATGCCGTTGAAGTTGAACGCGATGGCATTTTCCGAGAACGAGTTTTGCGAGACGGTGCCGACACCGCGCAAGAAAAAGCTGGTTGTGCCGCCGGTTGGCTGAACGACCAAAGACGGCACCAACTTCCCGAGATTTGCGGTTTCGGTAATGCCGGATTTCGTTAGGTCATCGCCCGTGACGGCGCTGACAGCCAAGGCCGTTTTCTGGAGATTTTCTTCGCGGCGCTGGGCAGTGACGACGATCTCGTCCAGTCCATCGCTGCCTGTAGCCTCGGCGCTTTCAGCTGTGGCTGCTTCATCTTGGGCGAGCGCGATGCCTGGTACGCCAAGTCCAACAAATGCTACTGACGCAAGCAAAACTGCTTTCATGAAACCTCTCCCTCATATTTTCGCACTGCCTTCACGGACAGCATCTTTCATGAAGCCATTTAGGACATAGTGCGCCCATCGGTTAAATCTTTTGTTTTGATGGTAATCCAATCACAATATTGATACATTGACGAAATGCGTTTCAAAGGTCTCGATCTCAATCTCTTAGTCGCCTTCGACATACTGATGGTAACACGCAGCGTCTCGCGCTCTGCGGAGCAGCTGCATCTGAGCCAACCGGCGATGAGCGCCGCGTTGGGGCGCTTGCGCGATTATTTTGGCGATGACCTGCTCGTTCAGCAGGGAAAGCGCATGTTCCCGACAGCTTATGCTGAATCGCTAATGCCTATGGTGCAGGACGTTTTGCGTAAAGTGGATGAGGTGATCACGACATCAACGACCTTTGATCCCGCAACATCGCAGCGCACATTTCGTCTTATTGCATCGGATTACATCACCGCTGCCGTTATTGCTCCGCTCGTACGCAAGTTGGCTTTGGTCGCACCGCAAATCAGGCTTGAAACCGTACTGCCCTCCGATGGCAGCGCGGAACTTATCGGGCAAGGCGCTTTTGACCTGATGATCACTCCCGAAGATTTCATCAGCCCTGACCAGCCGGCCGAACTGTTGTTTGAAGAACAGCATGTCATTGTCGGCTGGAGCGGTAACCCTCTTTTCGAAGGCACCATAACCGAGGCGGATGTGATGGCAGCAAGCCATGTTGGCGTACATATGGGGAACCAGCGGACGAAGGCCTTCGCCGACAGTATGATGGAAAAGCTTGGCCGGTTTCGTCAGATGGATGTCACAGCATCATCGTTTACCATCATCCCTTGGTTGCTGATCGAAACCAACCGGTTGGCATTGATGCACGAACGCCTGGCGCGCCGTATGGCCAGTATGTTCCCTCTGGCCGTTGCGCCGATCCCGTTTCCGTTTCCTCCTATGCGTGAAATGATGCAATTCAATCGAACACGCAGCGTCGATGAGGGCCTGCGCTGGTTACGCGAACAATTGCGAAACGAAGGTGCGATCCCAAAGGGATGAGGTTCATCCACAAAACAGATGTGAATTCATCAATTCAATCAAATTTACAGATTTTGTCGGCTGACTAGATAGGAGATCCTAAAGTCCCCAACATGACGGGACACATTGGAGAGGTCAGCCTTGGAAAATATTAAGGTCTTAATCGTCGGGGGCGGCATCGGAGGCCTTACATCGGCGATTGCACTGCGGCGCAAGGGTTTTTCCGTTGACGTTATCGAGCGTGACCCTAGCTGGTCGGTCTATGGTGTCGGCATCATACAGCAAGGCAATGTCATTCGGGCGATGGCTCAGCTTGATTTGATCGATGACTATATCGAAGCCGGATTCGGGTTCGACCATGTCGAGATTTTCATCCCCACCGGCCAGTCGGTCGCCAAAATTCCGACGCCGAAGCTAGTGCCGGATTATCCCTCCAATGTCGGCATTGGTCGGCGCGCGCTGCATAAGGTACTTGGTGACCGGACGATTGCGGCAGGCGCAAATGTGCGGCTTGGGCTGACGGCC
>JAZKGS010000021.1:2741-6932 GCA_040385805.1 Pseudomonadota bacterium
GAAATGTTCATGAAAGTTGCCGAGCCGATCTGAGGCCAGCGCCCTACAATATTCAAGGAGTTTAGACATTATGGCAAGAGTTAGCGAGATCCGCCACGTCGGATATGCTGTCGCCGACATGCAGGCAGAGGCCGCATTTTATCGCGATACATGGGGCCTGCGCGATGCAGGCGAGAAAGACGGAATGCAGCACTTCGCCGCCGAAGGTCATGGCGAGTTGTATGTGGTCCGCTTACGCCAGTCGGATGTGCAGCATATCGATATCATATCACTCGCCGCAGACAGCCGCGCCGATGTCGACGCCTTGCACGAAAAAGTCGTCGGTTACGGCTGCCAGATCATTTTCGCGCCGAAAGACCTGGACACCTTGGGCTCCGGCTATGGCTTCCGCTTTTTCAGCAAAGACGGTCTGCCGTTCGAGATTTCGAGCGACGTCGCGCGCGGCCCATCGCGCGAACTGACCCGCTGGGAAGGCATCCCGCAAAAGATCAGCCACATCGTGCTTCATTCGCCCGACCATCAGGAAATGGTGCGTTTTTTTGCCGATGTGTTGGGCTTCAAGGTCAGCGATTGGCTTGGCGATTTCATGTGCTTTTTGCGCTGCAATTCGGCGCATCACCGCATCGCATTGTTGCCGGGACCGCCATGCCTCAACCATGTCGCTTATGACATGCTCGGTGTCGATGATATGATGCGCGGCATCCACCGGCTCAAACAAAAAGGCACCGATATTCGTTGGGGGCCAGGGCGCCATACGGCGGGAAATAACACGTTCAGCTATTTCACTACTCCAGCCGGTTTCGCCGTCGAATATACCGCCGAACTGGAAGAGGTGGACGATGCCACTTGGGAGGCACAGGTGCACGCTCCCGCGCCGCTGGTCATGGACCAATGGGGCATCGGCGTTGGTGGCCCACAAACCATGCCGCACCCTGCACCCGACGCAGGTCTCTTTCAGTCGGCGGGAGTATAAGATGTCGCTTTTTGCACCGTTCCCCAATTATATCTGGAATCTATCCGTCGCGATTGCGATGGAATCCGGCGCGCAGATCGGGGAGGTTGTCGACATCATCGCCGCCGCCCAGGATGCGGCCGGTAGCAGCGCCGACAATGGCACACAGGCGTTCATGCAGGCCTGGATGGCTAAGGCGGACACGCTGATTGAACTCGCTGCCGAAGACGAAGCCGCCGGGCGCAATTTCTCCGCCGGCCTGAAGCTTGAGCGCGCCGCGCTTTATCTTCTCAACGGCGAGCGGATGCAGGCGCAAGGTACTGCTGGACGCATGGAAACCTACCAACGTGCGCGCCATTGTTTTGACCGTGCGGTCGTTCTCGGCAAGCTCAACTGCGAACGCGTTGAAATTCAGCTGTCGGACGGCACGATGCCCGCTTTATTCACGCGCGCACCGGGTGAAGGTCCCAAACCCACCGTGGTCTATTGCAACGGCCTCGATAGCAACAAGGAACTGCTTTACTGGTCGCGATTGCCGCATGCGTTGGCGCAGCGCGGTATTTCTACCTTGTGCGTGGACCAGCCCGGAACTGGCGAGGCGCTGCGACTGCAGAATTTGCCCGCCACGCCGCATAGCGAAACATGGGCATCCAAAGCGGTGGACTGGCTTGAAACGCAAGTCGATGTCGATGCCAAACGCATCGGCATGACGGGCATCTCGCTGGGCGGACATTATGCGCCGCGCGCCGTTGCCTATGAACCGCGCTTTGCGTCGGGTGCCTGCTGGGGTGCCAACCATAATTGGGCCGAAGTGCAGCAAAAGCGCTTGCGGCGCGAAGGCGAAAACCCCGTGCCGCATTATTGGGCGCATGTCATGTGGGTGTTTGGTGCCGCCGATATGGACGACTTCCACATCAAGACACAGGATATGGATCTCAACGGCCATATGGACCGGGTCAAGGTGCCGTTTCTTGTTACGCACGGCGCAAACGACCGGCAAATCGGTGTTGAATATGCGCATCAGGCGTTCGAACAACTCACCAACAGCCCGCGCCGCGAATTAAAAATCTTCACCGAACGCGAAGGCGGGGTCGAGCACGTCGGCGCGGATAATATGTCGTTTGGCCGTGATTACATCGCCGACTGGTTTGCCGAAACGCTGGGCGGCCACACGGCATGAGTTATACCGCAACCGCCCGCGTGCCTACGCAAAGCGCTAGCAAATATCTACAGCAGGTGTGCAAGCATTGGGAGCATAACTTGCCAGTCAGTTTTGACGCCAGCCACGGCGAAATCACCTTCGCAAAGGATGCGCGCGGTGCCGATTGGCCAGCCGACGCACTCGTCACACTTGATGCCGAGGCGGAGATACTGGTTTGCACGATTACCGCGAGCGCCGAGGGCCAGCGTGACGGCCTGAAAGGTGCGCTCGAGCGGCACATTGACCGGTTCGCTTTTCGTGAGGTTCCGCTGGCATATAATTGGACCGACGGTTGAGCATAACGGGCGCCTCCGCCGCATCCACAAAGCACGGGGTCATCTTGTTGCTCTGTGCGGTGATGCCGATCATGGCAATCATCTCGCTGGTGCCGGTTCTGCCGCTGTTGCTCGAGGAATTCGCGACAACGCCGGGTAGCGAATTTCTGGTGCCGATTGCGCTGACCATTCCTGCTTTGTGCGTCGCTTTATTCTCGCCCGTCGCCGGTTGGGTGAGCGACAAGATGGGTCGCAAGAAACTGCTCGTTGGTGCGCTGTTGATTTATGCCGTCGCTGGCAGCTTTCCCCTGTTTCTGACCGATCTCAAACAGATCATCGCATCAAGGTTCGTGCTCGGTATTGTCGAAGCCGCAATCATGACGGTCGCGACGACGCTAATCGGCGATTATTTTACCGGTGAACGCCGCGAAAAATGGATTGGCGTGCAGATCGCAACGGGCAGTTTCGCCGCTATTATCCTCATAGCTGCGGGCGGCTTTCTCGGCGAGGCCTTTGGGTCGCGCGGGCCGTTCTTGCTCTATGTGCTAGCGATCCCGATTGCCTTGGCCGCGGCTATCATATTGCATGAACCTGTTAAGCGGGAGAAAGACCCCGAAGTTCAGGCCGTTCGATTCCCGCTAAAGTCAGTGATGCCGCTTATTTTGATCACCGGCGGCGTTGGCCTGTTATTTTACTCGGTGGTGGTCCAGCTCGGCCCGATATTGCAATTGTCGGGCTCCGTTTCACCCGCGATGATTGGCATCGCAGGCGCGGCGGCTAATCTTGGCGTTGTTGTTGGCAGTCTGCTGTTTCGGCGGTCGATACATCTGACGGGTCCCACTCTTCTCGCGGTTGGCCTGATGATTTCAGCCATTGGATATGCAGGGGCTGGAAGCGCTGACAGCTTCATTTGGATCGCTTCATTTGCGGTGATCGCCTGCATCGGTAGCGGCTTGATGCTGCCGAACATGCTGGCCTGGATCATGCGCCATCTGCCCGACCAAGTGCGCGGCCGGGGGATCGGTTTCTGGACTGGCGCATTTTTCCTTGGCCAGTTTGCCGCACCCGTCATTGCCACAGCACTCTCTGCCAAAACGGGCGGTCTTGCCAACACATTGCTGATTTACGCTGCTCTGGCAGCGGTCGGGGCGTTACTTGCCCTGTTCGCGCGCCGCGCGACTTTGCAACCAGTGATGTAACGCAGTGATATCTGCACCCTCCGTGGCCATCGACCCGTTCGACGAGGCATTTCTTGCAAACCCTTATGCGCATCACACTGCGTTACGCGATGCGGGGCCGGTTGTCTGGCTAGAGCCGATCAAATGCTTTGCCATGGCACGCCATGCCGAGGTTCAGGCAGCACTGAAGGATTACGAAGCCTTCTGCTCCGCGCGCGGCGTAGGTATCACCGATTTTGCGGTGGAAGCCCCCATGCGTCAGCCATCTTTGCTACTTGAGGCGGATCCACCTCTCCATGATCGCACGCGCGGGCTAATGAACCGGATCGTTTCCCCTGCCGCGCTCAAAACGCTTCGTCCCGTCTGGCAGGCCAAAGCCGATGCGTTAGCCGAGACGCTGGTTGCCCGGCGAGCGTTCGATGCCGTCACCGACCTTGCGGAAATCTATCCAATGCAGATTTTCCCGGACACCATCGGGTTACCGGTCGAGGGCCGCGAACATCTGATGCCTTACGCCACCGCAGTGTTCAACGGATTCGGTCCCCGCAACACGGTGTACGAACGCGGCATGGAACAGGCCAAGGA
>JAZKGS010000022.1:0-249 GCA_040385805.1 Pseudomonadota bacterium
ACACGCTGACATCGCCGTTCGACACCAGCCCGGATGCAAACAACAGCACAAACACTGAACAGGATCGCGATAGCTTTGGATACACAGTGACCGATGCCAACGGCAACACGGTCACGGGCACCATCTTGGTGGATATTGTCGACGATGTGCCTACGGCGCGTGCTGATGTAGACAGTGTTACTGAAGATGGTCCGACTGTAGCTGACGGTAACGTCATTACAGGTGCCAATGTATCTGATGCCAACAATA
>JAZKGS010000022.1:349-13487 GCA_040385805.1 Pseudomonadota bacterium
GATCGACCGATACCGATCAGGTTGAGGTCCGGATCATTGACGATGTGCCTACGGCGCGTGCTGATGTAGACAGTGTTACTGAAGATGGTCCTACTGTAGCTGACGGTAACGTCATTACAGGTGCCAATGTATCTGATGCCAACAATACTGATGGTGTTGCCGATACGCGGGGCGCTGATGGTGCATCTGTGACCGCGATATCCTTTGGTGCAAATGTTGGTGTGGTGGGCTTGGCACTGGCCGGGACTTATGGCTCGCTGACGATGAACGCGAATGGCAGCTATAGCTACACGCTGAACAACGCCAATGCAGCGGTTCAAGGCCTTGATGGCAATGATACACTGACTGAGGTGTTTAACTACACGATTACCGATGGCGATGGTGATCAATCACCAACGACGTTGACGGTAACGATCAACGGCAGCGATGACCCGATCACGATCGATGGTCTGAGTGTTGCAGGGCCTGACTTGACTGTTGATGAAGATGATCTGTCGGATGGCTCATCACCTAATAATGCTGCGCTTACACAAAGCGGCACGTTCACGGTCAATGGGGTTGATGGCATTGCCTCGATCAGGATTGGCGGCGTGGAGACTTCTGTTGGTCAGACGTTCACAAGCGCTTTTGGTACTTTCACGATCACCTCGCTATCTGCACCTGCAAATGGCAGCGCCACCGCGATCACGGTTGGTTACAGCTACGTTCTGACCGACAATACCGCGCATGCAAATGCTGCTGGTGAGAACTTCATCACGGAAACATTCAGCGTTGCGGTAACTGACACCGATGGATCGACCGATACCGATCAGGTTGAGGTCCGGATCATTGACGATGTGCCTACGGCCGCGATCAACAAAACAGGACAAGGCGTCAGCATAGACGAGTCCAGCGGCAATCAGATCGATTCAAATGATGCCAACGGCCCGTTCGCTGTGTTCGATGGCATTACAAACAAGGGCGATGACCCAGACGTTGATGGAACAGGGGCGATCCAATTTGCGACGAATGCTAGCGCGATTGTCAACTTTACCGGCACGAACTTAGGCGCAGACGGAGGTACACGGACTTTCAGTCTAACGACGTCAAATCCCGCAGGAGGCGTCGACTCCGGTCTTGATGTCACGGATGGCACAAGCATCTTCCTTTTTGTCGAAGGATCATTGGTCGTGGGACGGGTTGGAGCAACCGAAGGGACAGCTGCAACGGGCGTAGCCGCATTTGCACTGTCAATCGGTTCAACCGGACAAGTCAGCATGGTGCAGTATCTGTCGGTCAAGCACACCAACACAGCCTCAAAGGATGAATCCGTATCTATCGTTGATGGTGCTCTGGTTGCGGTTTTGACTGCAACAGACAGCGATGGGGATACGAACTCTGCGTCAACGCAAATTGGCAGCTTGATAAGCTTCCAAGACGATGCGCCTGTCATCACGGCAGCAGAAAACATCAATATTCAAAACAGCGGCGACGTTGCCCACACTGGCAAATTCACCTTTGATGTCGGTTCAGACGGGCCGCTGCCAACCAACAATGAAATTAAAAGCGTTACCTTCACGGCCGTAGTGAATGGTGTCACGGTTCATGCGACCGCTCCGCTGACTGAGGCTAGCGAAACTGCGACAACGGCGACGTATAACTTTAGCTTCACGTACAATACAGGCGGTTCCAATATCGCAACCAACAATGGTACGCTTGTCTTCGACAAGATCGCGGGCACCTATACGGTTGACCTGGACAAACCAATTTCAGGCATCTCGGTCCAAAGCGTACAAGCGGGTCAAGCCCCGGTATTTTTTGATTACCCGCTGCCTCCCGCTGGTCCAGGTGGCGATGTGGGAGAAGGCATTGCCGTTGTGGAGCTCGGTACCGACTTTTTCATACAGTTCACTGGGCAGTCCAATGTGACTACGCCAAATTCAAACTTTGGAATTGATGACTTCTGGAGTGGTGGTGCACAGAGCGAAGTAAAAATCAGCTCGACTGCCATCGGCGTGTTCGGCAACTCGGTACAAAGTCCGGACGTGTTGGACTATAATTTCTATACGGCAAATCCAGGTGCAAACTTGGGCGCACCGACCGCCAGTGCCGGTACGGTGTTCGTGAAAATTGCTCAATTCAACGGGGCCGAAGACTTTGTAGTTACACTAAAATTGGCTGACCCGAGTGCTTTGGGTGCGATTATCTATCGTACGTTCGTGGTGAACGGCAATGACGTTTTAACGACGGCACCCGCCGGATATCCGGCGCTGGGCACTAATGAAGGCTACATCATTTTTGAGCCAAACGACTATCAGTCGCTCGCCAACGTTCCTGACAATTATCAGGTCGTGGGCATGCAGCTTCGGTCATCTTCAGAAGGTGTCCAGTCCACCGTTGGTGAGGTTTATAATTTCAGTGGAGCCATCGGCGCGGCTGATGTCACCCCTACATCTTTCTCGTCCGCTGGCGGAGGAGATACGGGTACAAACGATAATGATGTGTTCAAGATCATCGACATCGGTGTACTTCGTACGACAACGACGAACCAAACCGCAACGCTGAACTTTAATGTGACAATTACAGACGGCGATGGGGATGAATTAAGTCAGGCCCTTGTTGCCACGATCAACCAAAATGCGGATGCTGTTTCAACGATCGTTCTGCCGCCTTCGTCAACCACAGCTTTGCCGATCGTCCTCGATGGCAACGGCGACGGAGTAATATCATTTATTGATCAGACTGCTGGCGTCACTTTCGATTATAACGGAGATGGCGTTGGAGAATCAACCGCTTGGGTCGGTGCTGGCGATGCCATCTTGGTTCGGGACGCGGATGGCAATGGCACAGTAAGCGGTGCATCAGAATTTGTCTTTGGCGACGAAGGCATAACCGACATGCAGGTTCTTGCTAGAGAATATGGAAGCGTCCTCGACGCGAATGATGCTGATTTTGCCAAGTTCGGCGTGTGGCAGGATGCCAATAGCAATGGTATCACTGACGCTGGCGAATATCGCAGCCTGTCGGACGCTGGAATTGTCAGCATTGGTCTCGTCTCTGACGGTATCGCTTATGCGGCTGCCAATGGCGAAGTGAGCGTTGCTGGACAATCGCTCTATACAAAAGCCGATGGCTCAACAGGCATAGTCGCCGATGCGGCGTTCGCAACGGGTGGTGCGCCAGTTGCTGCGAGCCGGACTTCTGATCCAATCCGCACAAGCAATGTCACCACATCGGTAATAGCTGCGGCCTTGGTTGGACTTGCGGTTGAAGAAAATCTGGCTGCTGCGCCAGACAGCAATCTTGCAAAAAATAGCAATGTCGATGGCGAATATCCGGTTGTTACAGCTGATGTTGAAGCGAGCACTGTGGCTGACGACGCAATGGATACGACATCAGCGTCCAATGTAGAGCAGGATGTCGGCCAAAAGACTAACGATGTAGCCAACAGCACGCGTGCCGCGGATGACTTTGAGGCAGTTCACAGCTTCCGGGATGCGCCAATGTCGCAGATGTCCGACTTGTTGGCGGATAGCAACGATACCGCGGGCAGTGATGCCAGTGCCCCGGCATTCAACTTTGGCGGTGACCAAGTGATGCATAGCATGCTTGACATAGCTGCCTTCACGGCTCCGGCAGAAGCGAGCGAGAATGCCGCCATCCCACTTCCAATGGAAGATGCGGTGCGGGAGGCAATGCCTGACTTGATGGTCGATCGCTTGATTGACGCATTCACGGCGGAGGTGGGGACACCCGCTAACGATGCCGGTGATGGCGCAGGCGACAGCGAATTGCTGGCTGGTGTGCTTAACCAAGGCATTGATGCATTCCACATTTCACCGATGGCCAGCAACGATATTTCGGTTTCGCACCAATATGAAATGGCATCGGTAAGTCACGGATAATATATAATAATATACTTCGGAGGAAAGTGATATGAAACGGTCTTTGATACAGGCATTGGTAGCTGGAACGGCAATATGCGCTGCATTTCCCGCTTCCGCACAAATGGTGGATCTCACATCGATGGAAGTGCGGGATTTACGTCCCGAGGTAGAGCGGCGCTATAACGAGGCGCTTGCGGCGACTACCAACCCGGCTGTGCTCGCATCGCTTGGCAGCAACTATATGTATGCGTCCGAAGCGAAGGTTTGGTGCGGAATTGCCACCGGCTTTCTAAAAAATTCGATCCGCGACAAGGAAAGCCTTACACGCTGTGAAAAATATCATCGATTGATGACGGCGCCTGCGCCAGAACCAGTCGTCGCCATGCCAGAACCGCCGCCGCCGCCGCCGCGTTCACCCGCATGTGAATCCGCGCTCGCTGCAACCTTGTTCTTCGATTGGGACTCGATCGTTTTGCCAGCAAATGCCGACGAAACCATCGCATTTGTGACCGCAAACAAGGAATCATGTGGTTGGAATCGTTTTAGCGTCATTGGACACACTGACCGGTCCGGGTCCGATAGCTATAACGACGCCCTTTCGCGTAGCCGCGCTGAGGCTGTCTCTGCCAGAATGCAGGCAGCTGGCCTAAGTGCGTCTGCACTGATGGTAAGTGGCCGGGGCGAAGCTGAGCCAAAGGTTTCGACCGCCGACGGCGAACGTAACCCGACCAATCGCCGCGTCGAAATCACGGCAAGTAATTGAGGGGGAGAAGAACAATGAACACCCGCACTATTTTGATGTTCACCGCATCGGTGGCATCGCTTTCGTCTGTAACCGTTGCCGCGTCCGGCAACGTGGCAATCACCGATCAGTCTGCAACGATCGTCGCGCACGTCGCCGCAGCTGCCATTCCGTCAATTGAAGCGGCAATCGCCGAAATTACGGCAGGGCCAGTTATGGCCGTGCCTATGCTTGCGGTAGAACCCGTAATCGAAGTTGGTCCGTCTGCCTTTGCCGATGGTGAAATTGTGACATCGTCGCAATTTGCTTCCGCAGATGCCGCGCCAGCAACGGTAGCAACCGGGACGGCGCTTCAGGCCGCAATGACCGACAATTCGGGCGTATTGACGCTTGATCAAGCCATTGCCGCTGCCTTGGAAACGAGCCCTGAAATCAACCAGGCGATCATGAACAAGGAAGCTATCGAGTTTGAACGCGAGCAAGCGCAAGGGCTGTATTTGCCACGCGTCGATATTGAGGCTTCCGCCGGTATCCGCCGGCTTGAAAATCCGACCCGTCGGACGTTGGGCATCGAAGAAGACGTTCTTTATCCACTCGAAGCTGGCATTACGGCAGAGCAGACGTTGATCGACTTTGGTCGCCGTCGCGGCGAACTGACGCGTCAGGCGGCACGCACCGATGGCGCTGCCTTGCGCGTTGCAGAGCGTTCGGAAAATATCGCGTTACTCGTGTCGCGGCAATATCTCGACATTTTGCTGCAACAACGCATTTTTGCCGCTTCCGATGACAATGTCACATTCCACCGGAACCTGGTTGGTGATTTGGGACAAGGCGTCCAGCAGGGCTCAATCAGCATCGCTGACCAACAACAGGCGCAAGAGCGTTTGCAGGCTGCGATTGTCCGCAAGGCCGAAGCAGAAGAAGCTTTGGTCGAGGCGCAAATCAAGCTGCAAACTTTGACGGGCTTGACGGTAACTGGCGCTTCAATGCCACAATCCTTGCGCACGGCCATTGTTCCGACGCTTGGCGAAGCGGTAGCGGAAGCACGTCAGAATAATCCGCGGGTAAAGGAAGCCGCTGCGGATGTCGACGCCGCACATGCGATGGTTTCAAAGGCCGATGCCGACCTGTACCCCACAATCGGCCTCGATGCGCGCGGCCGTGTCGGTGAAGACATTGACGGATTTGCCGGCAAGACCAATGACGTTCAAGCGCGCGTTGTGCTGAAGTGGAATATCTTCGATGGCGGCATAAACCGCGCAAAATACCAGGAAATGGTGCGCCGCGCGAGCGAGGCCCGTTTCCGACTGCACGAACTTGGACGCTTTGCAGAAGAGGACGTCCGGAGCGCGTGGAACAGCATGTCGACGCAACGCAAGGTCGGTGACGAATTGTCTACACAAAGCAAAGTAAGCGACGATTTGCTGCTTTCCTACCGTGAGCAATTCAACGTCGGACGTCGTTCGTTGCTTGACGTGCTTGATGCGCAGAATACCCGCTATAATGTTCAAGTTCGTCTGGAAACGGCGCGCTTTGCAGAGCAATTTGCGGAATATCGGGTGCTCGCATCGACTAACAAACTGTTGGCATCAATGAATTTGGCGCTACCACAGGGCGCTGAAGCTTCGGCACGGGCTCGCTTCGATTACGGCCCGCCTGCGCCTGCTGAATTGCAACGTCGACGCTACCCACGTTGAGCAAGGTGTCGGGCTTTGCCCAGTTTGGAGTAAGCAGTTGTATAGTCGTTTAGATAGTGAATTGGCCGACGCGGTCGCTGTTATCGGAGAAATAGTACCCGATAGTATCGCCGCGGCGGTCAAAAGGCTTGCCCGTGAAAATGATCTTCCCGATCCGGAGAGCTTGTTTTTGACATTGCCAATGAATGGCAATGGGCAATTGCCTTTTCATCAGGCTGAACATGCGCTTGAACTCGCTGGACTTTCCTGTGCGCCAATTCACGGTAGTCGTTTGCCGAAGAAGGCGGACCAGTTGCCAGCGTTGATACGCCTAAACGATGATAGCGTGGCCATCATCTACGAGACGTCCAAAGAGCAACTCCTGCTATGGAAAGCTGATGCTGCAGAGCCCGTTTGGACGGACACCGAAGAGGTAGATGCCGTCTATGTTGGCCAAGCCATCCACGTCACCGGCGCTGCAGTGCGGGCGCGTGGATTGGACGAAGCCGATGTGCCCAAAACGTCTCGCGATGACTGGTTCTGGTCCGAACTTCGCAAGTTGAAGCCAGAATTTTATCCCGTCTTTGGTGCAGCCTTCATCATCAACATACTCGCATTTGCGCTGCCTTTGTTTTCGATGAATGTGTACGACCGTATCATTCCAAATCGCGCCGTCTCAAGTCTTTGGGTCTTGGCGATCGGCGTATTGCTGGCCTTCGCAATTGATTTTGCCTTGCGGATGGCGCGCTCGACATTGCTTGATGAATTGGGCCGTAAGCTGGACCTGAAGCTGTCAGAGAAGATCTTCGGCAAGCTGGTCAATATGCCGTTGTCTGGACGCACTGGCGATACCGGTAGGATGGTCCGCCGCGTATCCGAATTCGAAATCGTACGTGATTTCTTTGCCTCCACGACGGCTGTGCTTTTGGTGGATTTGTTGTTCCTTGTCGTTTTTGTCGGCTTAATTGCGGTATTGGCCGGATGGCTGGCAATGGTGCCGGTGGTGATCATCCTGATCATGTTTTTTGCAGGTCAAATTTTGCAACGCAAAATGATTGCTGCGACGCTTGATGCGCAAGCCGATGCCGGTTTGCAGCACAGCTTGCTCGTCGAAGCGATTAGCGGTGCCGAAACGCTTAAGGCCACAGCGGCAGAGGGCCGTGTGATTGGGCGTTGGCGCAATCTGGCGCGCATGAGCGCGCAGACGCAGGAACGTCTACGCCATCTAAATGCGACTGCAGTGACCTTGGCCAATGTATGCCAACAGGTGACAAGCATCGCGTTAGTCATTGGCGGTTTTTACATGTTCGATGCGGGTAAAATTTCGATGGGCGCGATTATCGCCATCGTCATGTTGGCCGGGCGCTCATTGGCACCTGCAGGGCAGCTTGCATTTCTCATGACCCGCGGACGGCAAGCCTTGACTGTGCTCGGCAGCCTGGGCGGGTTGATGGACAAGGAAGACGAGCGCTCGTTCGGCAGCAGAAGCGTTGTGCCGACTGTGCGTGAAGGCCATATCAAGCTGGAAGATGTGAGCTTCGCTTATCCCGAAAGCAATCGCGAGGCGCTGTCTGGTCTGAACCTCGAAATTAAGCCAGGCGAGAAGATCGCCATTATTGGGCGTGTAGCCTCAGGCAAATCGACATTGGGTCGTTTGTTGTGCGGGCTATATTATCCTGATGCAGGCGCCGTCCTCATCGATGGTCTGGATAACCGCCAATATCGCCCAATCAACTTGCGGTCGCAGCTTCGCTTTGTTGGCCAAGACGCCGAATTGTTCAGCGGGTCGATTAAGGACAATTTGTTGATGGGTGCGCCAAATGCCGATGATGAAGCGTTGATCGACGCGCTGCGCCGTGTTGGAGCAGACGAATTTCTTGGACGCGATGATGGCGGCTTTGACCGGGGAACTGGCGAGCGGGGACGCAATCTTTCGGGTGGTCAGCGCGGATTTCTAGTGCTCGCGCGCGCGCTGGCGTCACCTTCCAAACTGCTGTTTCTTGATGAACCTACCGGCGCGATGGACATGCGGACCGAGATGAGTTTTGTCGAGCGGTTGAAAACTGCCATTTATCCAGGACAGACGCTAATCGTGTCGACCCATCGTCATGCAGTTTTGTCCTTATGTGACCGATTGATTGTCATGGATCGCGGCAAAATTGTCGCTGATGGTCCGCGCGAACAAATCATGGCGCAGGCGATGGCCAAAGGAGTTGCGGCATGATGCACGATTACCCCTCCAGAGCCTCAGCGGTGACCGTCAGTGATGATTTGCCAGCGCCGGATGTCCGAGCAGGCAAAAGTGGTCTCGGCAAGGTCGTGGCGGCCCTGATTGGCCTTAGTCTCGCCATCGCCGCTTTGGTTACGATGGTGGATTGGCAGTCGGTTTATGAACGCCTAGCGCCCAATCAGGCAGCAGTCGTCTCTACTCCTGTTCTGACGCAGGAGCAGATTGCCCTGACGGAAGTCACGCAGCAAGACCAGACCAAGGTCGCAGCAGAGGGTGAGGCCGCAGAAGCATTGAATGCTGCAATCCCGATCGGCAACGGTCCCATTGAAACCGCAAAGCCATTTTACCTGACTGACAAAAGCATGACGGACGCGGAAAAAGCGCTGCGCTGCATGACTCAAGCGGTCTATTACGAGGCTGGCTTTGAACCTGTAGCTGGGCGCTATGCCGTTGCGCAGGTTATTCTTAATCGCATGCGTCACCCCGCGTTTCCAAAATCGGTTTGCGGGGTCATTTATCAGGGCAGCAACCGGCCAGGGTGCCAGTTTAGCTTTGCCTGTGACGGCTCCCTCTTGCGCGCGCCAAGTGCCAAGGCTTGGACCGAAGCGCGGCAAGTGGCTGAACAAGTTCTAGCAGGGACAGTGACGTCTGCCGTCGGTATGGCCACCCATTATCACGCCAATTATGTCTCGCCATATTGGGCACCGAAGCTGCACAAAATCACGCAAATGGGCGCACATATCTTTTACAGATGGCCCGGTAACTGGGGCAAGCGCGTGGCCTTCAATGGCGTGTATCGCGGCGGTGAATATATTCCTGCGGTATCAAGCCTCGCCAATATGAACGCTACCAATATTATTGATGGCGACACAGACATCGACCTTGCAACCGCTCCGGCGCCAGTCAAACATGTTTCGGACCGCCGCGCGGACAATGACGTTGGCGGAAGAATCGACACCAGCAAAACATGGCGGCTAACCATGCCAATGGGTCCTGAGACCCGTGCAAAAACAGAATCGCCCGCCATTATTCAGTTATCCGCCCTGGAGGCGACACAATGAAATTACGGACATGGTTCGCGCGATTAAATGCAAGCGAACGGATTATATTTTTCAGCGCGGTTGGGCTGTCGCTATTCATATTGTGGGCGAGCCTTGCCCAAGTGGATGAAATTACACGCGGGCAGGGCCGGGTTATCCCGTCGTCCAAAGTGCAGTTGGTGCAAGCCGCCGAACCGTCGACAATTGAAGCAATTTTAGTCCGGTCGGGGCAGACGGTGAAAAAGGGCCAGCTGTTGGTGCGTTTCGACGACACTAGCTCTTCGTCGGAACTTGGGTCTTTGCAAGCGGAGACTGAGCGTTTGGCAGCCAGTGCCGCGCGTTTGAACCGCGAAACCGGCGGCGCAGATGGCTGCGTTGGCGAAAGTTGCGTTGACGAAGCACGGCTTCAGGCAGCACGCCAATCGGCGCAGCGCAGCAGGGTAGGGGCGTTGTCCGCTGCCGTTGAACAGCGTCGGCGTGACCTAGGCGAAGCGCAGGCCACGATTTCGTCACTGGAATCCAGCCTTAAGCTCGCACAGGACCAAGTGAACATGATCCGTCCGTTGGCGGAAAAGAATATCGTACCGCAGACAGAGTTATTGTCGGCGCAGCGCGAGTTGGTCGATATTCGCGGACGTTTGGATGCTGCCCGCCAAGGCGCATCACGCGCGAGCGCCGCAATTCGTGAGGCCCAAGCGCAAATGTCGGAATCTCAATTCCAATATCGTCAGGATGCCCTCAACGAACGCTCGCAGATTAACACCAAGATTGCGGTCAATGAACAGACCATTCGCGGCGCACAAGGTCGTTTGAACCGGGCGGAAATTCGGTCGCCAGTCGCAGGTGTGATCAACGACGTGCAGGTTACGACGGTTGGCGGATTTCTGAACGCTGGTCAGAAAATCATGCAGATTGTGCCAATGGGCGACAAATTGTTAATCGAGGCGCGCGTTGCACCCGGAGACATCGCCTTTATCAAAATTGGCGACCGGGCGAATGTAAAAGTCACGGCTTATGACTTTTCAATCTACGGCGGATTGTCGGGCCGCGTGGCGCAGGTTTCCGCCGACAGCATTTATGACGAGGTTGAGCGGGAGGCCTATTTCACCGTGATCGTCGAAACCGACCGCGCATATTTGTTGAAGGCCGGCAAGCGCCTACCCATCACGCCGGGTATGATATGCGATGTTGAAATTATGACCGGACGCAAAAGCGTGCTGAGTTACTTGTTGAAGCCAGTGATCAAAGCAAGGTCGGAAGCACTAACGGAGCGCTGAGCCACGCAATAGAGATTGCGGGAAGTTCAAGTTCCGCTGTTACCGCGAAAACCTCTGGTGCCGGGGGCGATGCGGGGATTACCGCAACGGGCAAAGATGCAAAGCGGACGTCCGCTGGTTGCTGCACGCCATATCCATGCACCCATTTTGCGTTCTGGCTGAACGACATGATTGGGCGATAGTCATTGGGCACGCTCCCATCCAGCAAGCGGTCGGTGACATTGTCGAGCATTACTGAACCGCCGTCCATTTTCACGATAAGAACAGCATGGTCAGCATTACGCACCAGATCACGCGCGATAATAAGCCGCATATCAGAACGTGCCACGCCAAGCGCAGCCAACATATCCATCTTGGCAATCGCGAAATCTTCGCAGTCTCCAATACCGCGGCGCAATGTTTCGTTGGCTGGCGCCCAATAATCGGCGCGCCGATACACTGCCTGATCTTCTCCAAAAGCGATATTTTGGTTTACCCAGCGGTTGACCATTTGCACTTGTTGGATTTTATCACTGGACCCGTGCGCGCCCGATTTTGCTAGCGCATGCTGAACACGGGTGCTGTGTGGGCGTGGCTGGACTGCGGCCCAGTCGCGGTCAAATGGTGTGCGCGCAATGGCAACAGACTGTGCGCCCAAGATGGCGTCTTTAAATCTTGTTGCTACAACGGGTGCAGCGAAGCTGTCGCTTGCGCGGGTGCAATCGGATGCGAGCGGCAAAGTCGGTGCCATATTCAAAGCGATTGACTGACCCGGGTTTTGAACGGATCGCATTTGGTCGAGCTTGCTTACAGCGCCGCCCAAAATTGCACTGGCTTTAGTGGGTATCATTGGACCTGCGCCGGGTTCAACGCGGGTCACATTGGCAAAAGACACAGCAAAAGCACGATTTATTGGCACAGGGACGCAAGCTTCTGCGGCAGGTGCCGTAATATGTGTTTGAGCGAGTGCAGCATTTGGCAAGGCGGACAACGTCACGGCGGATGCTACGGCAATCGGAAGCATCGCATTGCGAAGAACGCATTGTTGCGCCAAGGCGCGTCTAAAGAGTGGTGCCATAACCATAACCACTCTTTGCGACAGGAATTCATTCAATCCCGTTTCCGCAATTGGTTAACATACCAAGCGCGGATTTTAACGTTATAGCCAACATATTGAACGCAGCGCACGAGCATGGTTGCCAAAACGCGCTGCCGCTCTTAGCGATACAGCATGCACACGACGCCACATTATGAAGAGCAATATCTGACGCTCATGCGCCGGATCTGGGAAGAGGGTAGTGTCCAGCGCGATCGGACTGGCGTTGGCACCAAGTCGTTGTTCGGGGCCACGATGCGTTTTTCGCTGGCCGATGAGGCGATACCGTTGCTGACCACAAAAAGGGTATATTGGAAAACAGCAGCGCGGGAGATGCTGTGGTTCCTAACCGGCAACACCAATATCCGACCATTGTTGGAACAAAAGGTCAAAATCTGGACCGACTGGCCGCTTGACCGCTATCGCCGCGAAACTGGCGAGGCGATCACTCAAGAGGCTTTTGAACAGCGCATCGTTGAAGATTTAGAATTTGCCGAAAAATGGGGCGACCTTGGCCCGGTATATGGCGCGCAATGGGTGAACTGGCCGCGTTATGAAGCAGCCGATAATGGTTTGTTCCGCCGCGCAGACAAGGGCATTGACCAGATCAGCCTGCTTGTCGAGAGCCTGAAGAACAATCCCGGGTCGCGCCGCCACATTATCGAGGGCTGGAACGTCGCCGAACTGGACCAAATGGCACTGCCACCTTGCCACAAAACCTATCAATTCCATGTCGCCGATGGTGTACTAAGCTGCATCTTGTTCCAGCGATCATGCGATTTGGGGCTTGGATTTGCGTTCAACGCATTTTCTGCCGCCTTGCTGACTCGGATGTTGGCGGCGGTATGCGGATACCAACCGGGTGAGTTGATCTGGCAGGGTGGGGATGTGCATTTGTATCTCAACCATGCGCCTTTGGTTGAGGAGCAATTGTCCCGTGCGCCTTCCGGCAACCCCAAGTTTAAGCTTTTGCGGACTCCCGACAGCATTTTTGACTTCGGCATCGAAGATTTTGAAGTAGTCGATTATCAACCACAATCCCACATTTCTGCGCCTGTCGCGGTGTAAGCTCTTTTTAGGTCAGTTATATTGACCTAAAACCGTGTTTGAAATATTATAACAAGCATGGATAATAAATTGCCTGAGTCGTTCAGGTGAGTGAGAGCGGAGATGGATATGGTGCAAGCTACGAAAGATAACCTCGCGCCGCTGCATCTTCATATCCCCGAACC
>JAZKGS010000022.1:13587-37908 GCA_040385805.1 Pseudomonadota bacterium
GCCCAGCGGCAGGGCAAGACCAGTTTTTACATGAAGTCCTTTGGCGAAGAGGCCACGTCAGTTGCGACAACAATGGCGCTGCATTCAGACGACATGTGTTTCCCAAGCTATCGCCAGCAGGGCATCTTGATCACGCGCGACTATCCATTGGTCGACATGATGAACCAGATTTATTCCAACCGAGGTGACCGTCTTAAAGGTCGCCAGCTGCCCATCATGTATTCGGCCAAGGATTATGGGTTTTTCAGCATATCGGGCAATCTTACCACGCAATATCCACAAGCGGTTGGTTGGGCGATGGCATCGGCCTCGCGTGCGGACACACGCATTTCGGCAGTGTGGTGCGGTGATGGTTCAACGGCAGAGGGCGACTTCCACAGCGCCTTGACCTTTGCTGCGGTTTACAACGCACCCGTCATTTTTCAGGTCGTAAACAACCAATGGGCAATCTCGTCCTTCTCCGGCTTTGCAGGAAGCGAGCGTACAACCTTTGCCGCGCGCGCTATCGGCTATGGCATCGCTGGCCTGCGGGTCGATGGTAATGATGCGCTAGCCGTCTACGCTGCCATGCAATGGGCCGCCAATCGCGCGCGGACCAATGGCGGGCCGACGCTGATCGAATATTTCACCTATCGGGGGGAGGGACATTCGACATCCGACGATCCTGGAGCCTATCGTGCGGCCGAGGAATATGCTCTTTGGCCTCTTGGCGACCCTGTCACGCGCTTGAAAGATCATCTGATCGCGATCGGCGCGTGGAGCGATGCGCAGCATGATGCACTCATCAGCGAGCTTTCGGACCATGTGAAGGCCATTCAAAAAGAAGCCGAACAAAATGGTATCTTGGGCCATGGCCTCCACCATCCATTCGAAACGATGTTTGAAGATGTCTTCGAAGAGATGCCTTGGCATTTGAAAGAGCAATGCGAACAAATGCTCGAGGAGCAAGAGGACAAATTTGGCCCGAATTGGGAGGCACGTTAATGTCAGAGCCTGCCACAAAAACCATGAACATGATCGAGGCGATTAACAGCGCGCTGGATGTCATGCTCGCCAAAGACCCAGAAGTCGTCATCATGGGTGAGGACGTCGGTTATTTCGGTGGTGTGTTCCGCGCGACTGCTGGGCTGCAGGCCAAGCACGGCAAGACGCGCGTTTTTGATACCCCGATTAGTGAATGCGGCATCATTGGCGTTGGTGTTGGCATGGCAGCCTATGGCCTTCGCCCCGTGCCTGAAATCCAGTTTGCCGATTATATCTATCCTGGCCTTGATCAATTGGTGAGCGAAGCGGCGCGCTTGCGCTACCGTTCGGCCAATGACTTCACGTGCCCCATGACGGTTCGAACGCCCTTTGGCGGCGGCATTTTTGGTGGGCAGACCCATAGCCAAAGCCCGGAGAGCCTGTTCACGCATGTCTGTGGCATCAAGACTGTCATTCCTGCCACACCCTATGATGCCAAGGGCCTGCTCATCGCCGCGATTGAGGACAATGATCCGGTGGTATTTTTTGAACCCAAGCGCATTTATAACGGCCCGTTTACAGGCTATTATGACCGACCTGTCGAACCATGGTCGAAACATGAGGGCAGCGCGGTTCCTGAGGGATATTATCGTATCGATCTCGGCAAAGCCTCCGTCGTGCGTGAAGGCGAAACGGTTACTGTTCTCACCTATGGCACTATGGTCCATGTCGTTAAGGCAGTCGTGGCCGAACTCGGCATTGACGCAGAAATCATTGACCTGCGGACCTTGCTGCCACTCGACATTGAAACCATCGAGGCGTCGGTCAAAAAAACGGGCCGCTGCATGGTGGTCCATGAAGCGACGCGAACAAGTGGTTTTGGTGCGGAGCTTGCGGCGCAGGTGCAGGAACGCTGCTTCTATCATCTTGAGGCACCTGTCGAGCGCGTCACCGGTTTTGACACGCCATACCCACACAGCCTTGAATGGGCCTATTTCCCCGGACCCGTGCGCCTTGCCCGCGCCTTTGACAAGATCATGAAGGACTGACGCGATGCCCAAATTTACATTTAATCTGCCTGACATTGGTGAAGGCATCGCCGAGGCCGAAATCGTCGCTTGGCACGTCAAGGTTGGTGATATTATTTCCGAAGACCAGCCCTTGGCCGACATGATGACCGACAAGGCAACCGTCGAGATGGAAAGCCCGGTTTCAGGCGTCGTTACAAAAGTTGCGGGCGAAGCTGGCGATGTCATTGCCATTGGCGCGATGCTTGTTGAGATTGAGGTTGCTGGTGATGCCAGCAACGAGTCCCAGGCGGCACCTAAACCGGCAGCGGAGCCCGTCTTGGCAGCGGTAGTTGAGGATGAAAATCCGCATGCGCCGGAGCCTGTAGCCACCGCCGAAGTAGCCCCGGCGCCTGCTGTCGCAGCAACACCGCAGCCCACGACACCAGTCGCTGTCGCCGCGGACAAAGTCACGGCTTCACCAGCGGTGCGCCAACGCGCCAAGGAGCTTGGCGTTGATTTAACTGAAGTGAAGGCGGCAGGTGGGCATATCCGCCATGCTGATCTCGACGCGTTTCTGACGTACGGGACGCAAATGGGTTATAGGCCTTCGCACGCAAATGCGCGCCGTGCCGATGAAGCCGTTAAGGTCATCGGCATGCGCCGCCGGATCGCCGATAATATGGCGGCGTCCAAACGCCACATCCCGCATTTCACTTATGTCGAGGAAATCGACGTTACCGCTATCGAAGCAATGCGCGCTGACCTAAATGATAATCGCGGATCAAAACCGAAGCTGACCATGTTGCCGATGCTGATTGTGGCGATTTGCAAGACCATTCCGCAATTTCCGATGATCAACGCGCGTTTCGATGATGAGGCCGGCGTTGTAACGCGGCATGGCGCGGTCCATCTGGGTATGGCAACGCAAACTGACGCCGGCTTAATGGTTCCTGTCATACGCGACGCGCAAGACCGGAACATCTGGCAACTGGCAGCGGAAATCACGCGGCTTGCCGAAGCTGCGCGCAGCGGTTCAGCAAAAAGCGAAGAATTGTCGGGTTCAACCTTGACGATTACTTCGCTTGGTCCGCTCGGCGGTATTGCCACAACTCCAGTGATAAACCGGCCCGAGGTCGCAATTATTGGCCCTAACAAGATCGTCGAACGTCCGATGTTTGTCGGCGACAACATCGAGGCGCGAAAGTTGATGAACCTGTCGATCAGCTGCGACCACCGCGTTGTCGACGGTTGGGACGCAGCCAATTATGTTCAGGCATTGAAGAAGCTTCTCGAAACGCCCGTTCTGTTGTTCGCCGATTAAAATTTATAACCCGGCAGGCTCGTCTGGTCGAACTTCAGCTTGAAGGTCACAAACGGACCTGACCGGCTGTAGCGCGCCTCTTCAAAATCGCGGTCTTCGAAACCGACGATGTTGTAGCCGACGGTGATGTTGGCATTTGTAAATGGTGTGACGGTCATCATTGGGCCAACGGCATAAGCGATATTGTCGCCTTTGCTACCGATCCGGACAGTGCCTGCCACGCCGAAGTCTGCGACCCTGCTGATGTCCAATTTGAAGTCTCCGCCAAGCACATTGCTCCAGCCTTTGACATCATCGGTGCCAAAGCGATCAGTGGCGTAACGCGTGCCCCAGAAAAAGGCATATTCGCCGCGCTCGACAAAGTTGCCGTCATTCCGACCAACGGGTGTGAAGTTGATCGATAGGCTGTTGATCACGCGGCGTGACGTTGCATCGCCTTCGATGTTCAACAACGCGCTGCCAACGGGTCCAGCGAAGCCAGCCACTGCGCCGCGCACAGCATCATAGCGGAACTCTGTTTTATTTAGAACGGACCAAGCGCTGTCACCGGGGCGGTGGGCCCAACTGATTTCGGCCTGCGAGGTGGTGGTTTTTGCGCCGCCATCTTCTTTGGCCCGGAACCAGCTAAGTGCGCCGCCAACTGCACGGCCTTCGCCGATCTGGCGCAAGACGGCAGTTGTGAAACCATAGCGCAGATTTTTATCGCCATCACGAGCTTCTGCGCGGCCTGTCCAGCTCCATGCGGTGCCGCGGTAGGTTGCACCAGCCGTGACTGCGGTAAAGTCCTCTGTAAGCGCTCCAGCGTTCCCTAGGAAGCCACCAGAGGCCACAGGTTGCTCTGTGTTGACTACGTCCGCAGGGTCGACGCCGCCAATCGTCTTATTGCCATCCACGGTGAGGTCTACAGACCATTGCTCATTAATTCGGAACGACTGCGCCAGTCCATAAGCCGCGTAAGTGCGTGGACCAAATTCGGTCATCTGCTGCTGATTGGCACTGGCAAGAATGCGGCCGCCAGCCCAGGGCGCAACATCAAAGCCAAGCCGTGCGGTGCGTGCATCGATATTTTCGCCCTTGGCAATTTCATAACCTGCAACCAAGGCGATACCGGATTTGATCTGATAACGCGCGGAAACACTGTGGCGGGCAGGGAAGTCAATGCTCTCATCCTTGCCACCCAACGCGAACTCGGTTTGCGCAGACAGCTCAAGCTTTCCTTCAAAAAATATCTGTGACGCACCAAACCGCGCGAGTGTCGACTGGTTGGCAGTTCCGTCGGGCAGGGCGTCGCTTGCATGCGTAAGCCCCGCGCGGAAGGTTGTTTCCTCGGCGCGATACTCAATCTCGCCAATCGCAGCGCGGCGGCGCGCGTCATCGCCGAAAAATTCCTCCTGATAGGCAATAAGAGAAGCCGAAAGCTGCTCGGTTATGCGCACGCGGCCATCAATGCCAAATTTACGGGTGCCGATTTCGGCGCGGTTCTGCTGTCCGACGCCAAAGCCTGCTTGCTGTTCGCGAACATATGCCAGCACGTCGAAACGGTCGTCATGATGTTCCGCCTCAAGCAGCCAAGCTGCGCCACTGCCCCTGCTTGGCGCAATAGCGGAAGACTGGGCCTTCGAGTTGGATCCAGCAAATTCGGCCCGGATTTCCGTGCCTATGCCAACGCGATAAATGACATCGGCGCCTAAAAGGTCGGTTTTGCTGACGTCGCTTTCTTCATGAATGCCGGTTGCCGCAATTTGTAGTTTCTCGTCTTGGCTCGTCCATCGCACACGGCCACCAGCGTTTAATACGCGCTGGCCAACGCCGTCGACTTCATATTCGGCGATAATGAACTGGGGATCAAGGCCGCTTGAACGCGACAAGATAGGTTCACGGAAGCGCAGACTGCCTGACAAATAATCAATGTCATAGTCGATATGCCGCAACAGGATCTTGGTGTCGATAATGCGGTCGGAACGCAGGCGGTCACGCGTTTCGATGCGAACCCGTTCCGTGTTTGCAAGAATGTCGCGCGCGCCAAGCATATAGGGCCCAGACAAGCCATTGCCTTGAATTTCGTCACGGCGATAGCGGGTCGGCGTGTCTGAACCAAAAGCGGTCGCCTGAATTTCGTCGTTACGATATTCGGCTTTCACGCCGTTGAACGAGCGCTGATAGCGCGCCAACTCAGGCTCATCGATGCCGGTCTGATAATCCCCAAACAAGGCATAGAATTGCGGACGCTCCAGCTTCAGATACAGGCGGCGCACGGATGCTGCGTCATAGCGCTGATCAGTGCCATCGGCATAGATAGTGTAATAACGACGCGGGTCGATGATACCGGCAAAACGAGTTTCGTCCTCTTTCTTGTCGCTGTCATAGGCCATGGTCATCAACCATTTCCCAGTCACGCGGCCCTTTGCATATAGTGCGATGCGGCCATCGACGTTCAGCGGATCATTGTCGCTGGCGAGTTCCTCGAGGCCTTCTTCAAGCTTGTTGAAGCCAATGGTACCAGCGGCGAAGCCAACGACGGTCCAGGGACGGTCGCCGGGGTCAAGCCAGGTTTCAACGCGCTGCTCACGGCGGACTTCGCCATCGGCGAAGTTAAAGCTGATCGCTACAGTGCCTGACGCTGTAGTTGGCTCCAATTCGATATAGGCAAGGCCATTGTCGCCATGCACGCGCCAAACTGGGGCTGCGCGCTCAAGGCCTGACAATTGATTGGCCTGCTCTGCATCAATTTCGACCGCTGGGCGATAGGGATCCGAGACCTGAAACTCGCCAACTGCTCCATGTTGCACCGGCTTGCCTGTGCGGTCGGTTAAGCGGACAACGATGCGCGGCCGTGTGACGCCGTCGGCGACAAGAACGGATTGTTCCTTTATGTACTGCGCCTTCATCGGTGCATGGGCAAAATAAACGCTGCGCTCCAGTGTTTCCACGACAACGCCGTTGCCGTCCTTGATCAGCGCAACCAGCTTGTTTGCGCCATGGTCAATGTCCACGCCGCGCCAGATGGCGACAAGAATTTGACCGTCGCCATTTTTCTTTATGCCGTCAAAGTTAAGCGCGCTGACTTTATTGCCATTGGCGGTCAGCTCAACGGTTTGTCCGGCGCGATGCTTAACGGCAATGCGGATGGATTTCACACGTGGGTTCTGGTCAATGTCAGGATAGAGAAAGCCAGTGCCGGGTTGCTGACCTGTGAACCAGTCACGTTCCGCACCTGCGGCTTGTGGGTCGGACAAGACCGTAGGCAACGGGGCAACGGCTCTGCTAGCGTCCACACGCGCGATTATGGTTTTGGCACGGAAATCAGCCCGCTTCAATGCGCCGCCAGTGCCTTCGACAAAGCGTGAGATTGCGCTACCGGCGCTGCGCGTATTGTCGGCGCAATCCACCGGTACCTGGTCAAGCGGGAAGCTGCCCGGATCGACCTGAACGACATGAAGGCCAGGGATGAGCCCTTCGAAATGGTAGCGGCCATCCTTGTCCGTGACAGTGTATGTCCCGTCCTGCAACATGACACGTACGCCCGCGATACCCTTTGCAAAACGCGGATCAACAACGCATCCACCGTCGGTGACGTGTCCAATCAATGTGAACCGTTCGGAGATACCATCCTTGACGATGCGGATGGGCGCATCGACAGTGCCAGTTTGCGTGCCCCGATTATCGACGGCTGATGCAAGGTTGACGGCATCACCCGGACGCGCATCTTGGCGAACTTCGGTTAAATATGTGAGCAAGCCGGAGCCACCTGCGGCAAGCGATGGGACAACAACGCTAAAGCTGCGGCCGTCGGGTGCGATATTGGGGGTAATGGAAGCGCCCTGATATTTGACGGTGCTCGGGCGCAGTCGAAGCGCATTTGGCAGTTGGTCGGTGATCGTCACCTGTCCTGAGGTCCGCGTGCGGTCGGGGTTTTCAACTGTTATACGATATTGAACGATGTCACCGACCATAGCGGTAACCGTTGACGTCGTTTTGCGCAGTGACAGTTCGCCGCCTGGCCGGTCCAACGGAATATCCACACGAACGGGGGCAGGGTCAAACAACGTAATCACGCCGCCATAAGAGCCAGCCGAAATCGCAAAGCTTCCGCCATCGGGGCGCGTAAGTGCAGCCAATTCGGCAGGCGTCGACCGCGATGGGAAACTATATGGCGGTGACGGCGGCGTGACGATCAACCGATAGGTCCCACGGCGCAGGAACGGAAAGCGGTAAAAACCAGGCGTAAAGGCATAGATTGTGCCGCTGGCATCTGTCACAGTTGAGCCTGTGATAAGCGTGTTTGGAAAAGCCGAAACGCCATCATCGCCAAATACATCTGCTGGCTGCCCCGTTGCGGCGTCCACGATCGTCACGCGCGTTCCATCGACGGGCAGGCCGTCGCCACTGTCAAAAGCAAGGCCGAACGGGTCGACCAAAATTTCGACATTTGCTTGGCCAACGGCAATGCCGCTTGTGATGTCATCCAGCTCGACGTTGATGCTGTCGCCTGGATTCACCGACAATGCGCAATCACCAACAATCGGGCTCGGCGGAATGGCTTTAGTATTGATGTAGCCCGTGAATTGGCCAGTGTTGACGCCATTTTCGGTGAAGGAAATGCGTTCGCGGTCACCATTTGAGGTGACAATCACCGCGTCGAAGGTGTCAATTGCGCCATTGTTAACATTTTTCGCTGAAGAATTGACCCGAATAACGAGCGGTTCGCCTGCTCGGATAGTCGATGTCGGTGACAGACTGGCCTGCGCCAACTGCGTATCAGCATATGCACCGGTTAAGGTCACCGGTGTCCGGCCGGAGCTGCCCGCGCACATAGTCGCAGGAAGTGGTTGCGTAATTGATCCAGCACCGCGCGACAAACGGAACAGCGATATTCCAGCGGGCGTTTGTTCTGCATCGACCACAAAAGTTACAGTGTTGGAGCTGACGGACAACTTCCTGCTACCTGCGTCCCATTCGGCTGTTGCCGTGTTGACAATGGATTGGGACGTTGTCTGTGCCAATGCGCCTGTGCTGCTGGTGGCGGCGACAAACATACCAGTAGCCAGCAACAGTCCTGTATTTTGTATAATTTTGGTGAATATGCCCATTATGCAGCCGACGCGTTGAACGACGCCTGAGTGTTTAAAACGTCAGTACCCGGCGCCGTGCAATCTGCAAATGCAGGTGCAACGCACAGCATTGCGGCGCATCCCGCCGAAATGGTAAAAACTGATTTAAACATTGTAATCATTGACAAAATACACTTTGGAAATGTCTGGTTAACAAGCCGTTTAATGTGCGGGCGGTGGCAGTGGTTACTGCGCGCCGCCCGACAATTGCTTAGTTAATCGTTGCGCGGAAAATCAGCGCACTTGCGCTTCCGCCGGGGATGTTCGTCAACGAACCTGAAACGGTGTTGGCCGGGGTACCGAAGCTTCCACCGTCGGCGTCAGCCGCGCTGTCACTTGCAGATGCGCCGCCCGTGCAGCTTTGGCTTACACCTGGCGATGTGACGGTTCCGTTCACACGGATCGAGTCCGGGACAAATGTAGTGTTGGTCGGCACAAGGTCAGTAATGCTGATATTTGTCGCCGTTGCACCACCGGCCGCATTCGTGACCGAGATGCAATATTCAACCACTGCACCAGGCACCGATTTGAAGTTACTTGTGCTCACGCCATCACTGATGATGCGGCTACTTTTAAATACGCTCAGCGCTGCAGCCGAAACGGTATAACTGTCCGTCGCAACGTCAATGCCGTCACGCGCCGCAGAAGTACCACCGACGCCGCTTTTGGCTGTATCCGCGAACACTGTTTCCACCGTGGTGGCGCCATTCGCGGTCGTGTCGTCGACGGCGGTGATTGCGTTACCGTTGCTTTCAAGCGCGGTTGCCGTAAGCTGAATCCCCGCAACTTGACCATTTGTGGCCGAAAGCGGGACATTGCCCACGGCAAATATGAACCGTGATTGGTCAAGACCAAGATTGTCGACAACGGTCGCGGTGTCCGTCCCTGCCTCATAAGTTCCGTTGCCATTTGCATCGACAAAGAATGAGAAAGTCGACAGGTCGAACCCGTCCTGACCACCGTGGGCCGCGTTTGTTGACGTTGCCTGCTGGATAGCTGCAAGGCTAAAATCTAACGTGTCATTCGAGGTGTTGGTGATTTGGAATCGTGCAACTTGTCCGTTTTGACCAGCGGTTACCGTGGTTGTTCCGGTTGTTGCCGCCTCGACCAAGCTGAACATGATCTTGCGGTCGACCTTAAACGTGTCCGAAGCGTTTATTGCCGTTTGGGCAACGGAACCTGTCTGATAATTCACGGTTACTGTGTTCAAAATGTCGGTGCCTGGCGCAGTGCCGCCGGCAAATGCTGGTGCAGAGCACAGCATTGCCAGTGATACTGACGAACAGGCACCGAGCAGTTTAAGCGTTCTGGTCATTGCTTATACTCCTGATGCATTAAATTTGATTGCGCCCACCGCCGCAATCGAAACGGCTTCGTGGCATCGAAAGATTCCACGAAGAAAAACTGTGCCTTCGGCAAAAACTGCTCTTGCTAAGGCGAAACTGAGTCATTCGATGACGACGAGAAAAGTCACCGTGCGCGTTTCACCCGCGGGAACATTGCCCGCAGCAACAGCAATGCGTGTGCCATTGAACGTGCCTGCGTCTGCATCGGCGCTATCGGTTAGGGCGACAGCCGCCGATGACGAGGTTTGAAGCGTCATCGATTCATTTTGATAGGCGGACCCAGCAGGGATCGGGTCCGTGATTGTAAGGTTGCTTAATGCTCCCGCGCCCGAAACCGTCGCGATCAGACGATATGTTATAATTGCACCTGGAACGGCACGTTGCCCGCCAAACGGATCAGCGATGGTTGCGGATTTTGCGAGCGTCAAAGACGCTGACTGGACAGCCAGAAAACCGCTGGCGGTCCCATCGCCGCCCGTTGAACCCGCAACGGCGCTCCCGCCACCTTGGCCTTGACCGGCGAATGAGGTGCCTGGTGTGCCAGTACCAGTGACAGCAGCAGCGGTCAGGCTAAGACTAGCGCGTGCGCCATTGACCGTGCCTATGGGCGTTGTCGTTATGACGAAAACTGTTTTGCTTTGGTCCGGGGCCAGGATTGGATCATTGGAACCAGCAACATAGACGACATCAACACCGGCATCATAAACGCCGTTGTCGTTACTATCGATGACGATTTGTTGCAGCGTCGGGTCAAAATCATCGCCGCCATTCGCCGTGTTGACGGTCAACGTAAATGCTTCGTTGCCATTGCCGGTATTTGTCATCCGGAACGATTGGATATTGCCTGTTTTTCCGGGATTGGTAACGACGTCGCCTGGGTCAGTGTTGGCGACAGTGACCTCAAGAAGTTCGTCGACTTTGATGGACACGGTATTGGACGCAAGCGTTACCGGCCCGCCAGCCGTATCGAATGTCGCCGATGCGATATTTTCTATGTCGGTACCGGCAACGGTTCCGGCGGCAAGGGCTGGTGCGCTTACGCAAAACAGCAGAAGCGAGCCGCAAAATCGTGTCGCCATTCCACATGGCAAAGCAAGCGTGGGCCCACGGTGGATTTCAAATAGTCTGGTCATTCAGCGACTTATTGCAGAACAGTCTCAAGAAACCGTTAATGTCGACCCGAACTGTTAACCATGCTAGTAAATTGAAATTACTACGAAAAATGTGAAGTTGCACCAATGACGGCCATTTGTGCGATAAAAATTAGCAATCATTACAATGCGATAAGGGGTGCGCGCGTTAACGCCTTTTTCCGAAAACAACCTTTTTCCGACAAATGCCGTTGACAGAATCTTGCGTCGCTTATAGTGCGCCCCCACCGCAAGTTAGCGGGTGTAGCTCAGTTGGTTAGAGCGCCGGCCTGTCACGCCGGAGGTCGCGGGTTCGAGCCCCGTCACTCGCGCCACTTCCCAAAGTTTTAAACTTGGGGTGGTGCGCGGAATGATCCCGTTTCCATCCAGATCAACAACGGTCGCATTGGCGCGATCCAAATAATGCCTGCGACCAGGTAAATGACGCTTTGCACGGCGATGTGCTGCGCGCCGATAAAGTCGGATGCACTGACAACAATTCCAGACCAGACCAATATAATCAGTAATATCGCGAGCATTCCCGCCGGTTTACGCCAAGTCGGTTGTTTGAGTGGTGTGGTCATAAGGTCATCCATGATTTTTCGGTGAGTATAGCGTTCAACGGCACGTCCCAGATATCCGAAGCCAGCGCAGGGGCGTGCTGAACCGACCAGGCGAGGCCAATGGAGATGGATTGGTCAAGCAAGCTCAAGGCACGGTCATAATGCCCTGCACCCTGTCCAAGCCTCATCAACCGGTCGTCATAGGCCACCAGGGGCGTTAGAACGATGTCCGGCCTGCATTCAGGGGCATCAACGACGGGTTGCTGCAATCCAAAGGGGCCGGGAACCAAATCATCGCCCGGCGTCCAGCGCAGGAACCGCATCGGCGCAATTTTGCTTGTCACATGGGGCAGGGCAATCTCGCAGCCAAGCGCATGCGCTTGTTCCAACAGTGCTGCCGGGTTTACCTCTGACCCGATGGCGACATAGCCAGCAACGATCTTGCCGGGCTGCAGATATTTGTGGAGCGGGCTTGGAATTTTAGAAAAAGCCAGAGCGCGATCTTGCGCCGACAGCGCATTGACAAACCGGTCACGCATGTTGCGGTATTCCAACCGCTGCGACTGCTTGTCATAATCTGGATGCACTGTTTTTCCTGAAAATTTGTTGGCGGAACCACCATGGGTCGTTTCCCGGAATATCCTCTGACGCCAGGACGTCAGGTGGGCACCGTGTGATCTAGACCTTAAGGTTTCCCAAACGGCCTAGGCAGGGACAGCTCCCTTAGATAGATAATCGCCTCAGGGATGTTCTCATCAGTTCGTGCCGGACAGTTCCGCCACCCACCAATATAAGCTGCTATTGTTAATTCTCAAGCCTTAGCGCCAGATTTTCCAAACGGGTGGCAAGTCCTTCTAATGCATCGGCGGATTGCGCCAGTTCAGCAGAATTTGACGTAGCCGATGCTCCTGCGGCGCCGCCACGCGCATCATGCAATTTATCCGCAAGCAAAAGAGCAGAGAATAGCAGTACGCGCATTTCGGTCAGCCCATGTGAGCCGCCGCCTGCTTCAAGCGCGCTGCTATCAACCATTGCGCCCAGTTCCATCAAGCGCTGTTCTTCTCCGGGATTGCACGCCACGAAATAATCGCGGCCAGCGATAGTTATTTTAACGTCCGGCATCAGCTTGCGCCCGCCAATATTTTATCCATGTCTTGAATAGCGGCAAGCGTTTCCGTTTTCAGCCTCTCGTGCCGTTCGGCAAGATCGGTGTCGCCCGTTGCCGAAGGTGCAACCGCCAGCTTTTCAATTCGGGACAGAGCGCGCTCTATACGGCCGATTGCAACAATAAATCGTTCGTCTGCCATGGGTTAGTTTCCTTTGCTGAGGAGTATTAACAGAGTATCTCGCCAATGCAAATCTATGAACAGCATTTTAAGCACAGTTTCCGCGTGAAAAGCGCCTCGTTCACTTGACGCTAGCCGCTTGCATCCGCAAAGGGTTCGCGAGAACGACTCGGCGGCGACGCATATCGCTTTATGCCCCGCCACCCGCTCCCGTTCGGGAGTAACAAGTGGGGAAAAGAACATGACCGTCAGTGACCAGCAAATGGCCAATGCAATTCGAGCACTGGCTATGGATGCTGTGCAGGCCGCAAATAGTGGCCATCCCGGGATGCCGATGGGCATGGCCGATGTCGCTACGGTGCTTTATTCCAAATTCCTGAAATTCGATCCGAAGGCGCCCGATTGGGCTGATCGTGACCGTTTTGTGCTGTCCGCTGGCCATGGTTCGATGTTCGCATATGCGACCTTGTATCTAACTGGCTACGCTAGCCCTACCATCGACGATATTCGTAATTTCCGCCAATTGGGCAGCCCATGCGCTGGGCATCCTGAAAACTTCCTGATTGACGGCATTGAATGCACCACTGGCCCATTGGGGCAGGGATTGGCAATGGCGGTTGGTATGGCGATGGCGGAGCGTCACCTTAACACGCGTTTTGGTGACAATGTGGTTGACCACCGCACTTGGGTCGTTGCTGGCGATGGATGCCTGATGGAAGGCATCAACCACGAAGCCGTCGGCCTTGCCGGACATTTGGGTCTGGGTCGTCTGATTGTATTCTGGGATGACAACCGCATTACAATCGATGGTTCGACCGAATTGTCGACCAGCGAAGATATCGCCGCGCGTTATAATGCTAGCGGCTGGCATGTGGAAGCTTGCGATGGTCATGACTTTGATGACATTGAGCGCGCGATAAAGGCCGCGATAGCCGATAATCGCCCTTCATTGATCGCCTGCCGGACGTTGATTGGCAAGGGTTCCCCGAACAAGGAAGGCACCAAGGCGCCGCATGGCAGTCCGCTTGGCGCAGACGAGATTGTTGCGACGCGTGAGGCAATTGATTGGCCCCATCCCGCATTCGAAATTCCTGCCGATATACTTGGCGCATGGCGCGCAACGGGCGAAGCTGGCGCGGCCGCCCATGCGGAGTGGGATGCTCGGTTAACGGCATCTACAAAGGCTGCTGAGTTTAAAGCAGCCATGGCGGGTGAACCAGATAATGCATGGCTTAAACCGCATCTTGATGGCTTAATCGCCGCGCCACAAAACATCGCGACGCGTAAGGCTTCCGAAATTGCATTGAGCGCCGCAACGGCGGCGATATCCGAATTACTTGGCGGTTCGGCGGATTTGACAGGTTCGAATTTCACCCGAACTGATTCTACCAAAACATTCGATAAAAGCGATTATTCCGGTCGTTATGTGAATTACGGTATCCGCGAATTCGGCATGGCAGCGGCCATGAACGGTATGGCGCTGCATGGCGGCATTATCCCATATGGCGGCACATTCCTGATCTTCTCCGATTATTGCCGCGCGGCGATCCGTTTGTCCGCACTGCAAGAAACGCGCGTCATTTACGTGATGACTCATGACTCCATCGGGGTGGGCGAAGATGGCCCCACGCACCAGCCAATCGAACAGATCATGTCGATGCGGTTGATCCCGAACTTGGATGTGTATCGCCCATGCGACACGATTGAGACCGCCGAATGCTGGGCCTTGGCCATCGAAAGCGCATCCACGCCGTCGGTGCTGGCGCTATCAAGACAAAATCTGCCGCAATTGCGCACCGACATTAGCGAGAATTTCTCTGCCAAGGGCGCCTATAAGCTCCGCACGGCAACGGCGGCACGCAAGGTTATTCTCGTTGCGACGGGCTCTGAAGTCGAGATAGCAGCGGCGGTTGCTGACAAGCTTGAGACGCAGGGAATTGGCGCAGACGTCGTTTCGATGCCAAGCTGGGAGCGCTTCGACGCACAACCTGCAGCGTACAAAAATGAACTGTTGCCGAAAGATACTCTGCGCGTTTCAATTGAAGCGGGCACAACTATGGGTTGGGAGCGTTATGTCGGCGACGGACTTCGGATCGGCATCGACAGCTTTGGTGCTTCGGGTCCAATCGACGCCCTTTATGAACATTTCGGCCTGACGGCTGACAAGATCACCCCGCAAATTGTCGCCCGTCTGGGCTGATAGGAGCAAGCATGACTGTAAAAGTAGCAATTAACGGATTTGGCCGCATCGGTCGCTTGGTCGCGCGCGCGATTTTGGAGCGCGATGACCATGACCTTGAACTGGTAGCAATCAATGACCTTGCACCAGCCAAGGCCAATGCCCTTTTGTTCAAGCGTGACAGCGTGCATGGTCCGTTTCCCGGCACAGTCGAGGCCGATGGCAACGACATCATTGTCAATGGCAACCGCATCCATGTGACCGCAGAGCGTGACCCAGCCAATCTGCCACATGCTGCAAACGGTGTGGATATCGCGCTTGAGTGCACTGGCTTCTTCACGGACCGTGCAAGCGCCGAGAAGCATCTCGCGGCAGGCGCGAAGCGCGTTCTGATCTCAGCGCCGGGCAAAAATGTAGACAAGACTGTGGTTTTTGGCGTCAACCACGACGTGCTGTCCGCCGCCGACATCATCGTTTCGAACGCAAGCTGCACCACTAACTGCCTGGCGCCTATGGCAAAGGTATTGAACGATGCCATCGGCATCGAGCGCGGCTTGATGACCACGATCCACAGCTACACCAATGATCAAAAGATCCTGGACCAAATCCACGACGACATGCGCCGTGCGCGTGCTGCTGGCATGTCGATGATCCCGACCACGACTGGCGCAGCGCGCGCTGTGGGTGAAGTTATGCCAGAGCTTAAGGGCAAGCTGGACGGTTCTGCCATCCGCGTGCCGACGCCAAATGTCAGCATCGTTGACCTGACCTTCACGCCAAAGCGCGACACAAGCGTTGAAGAAGTGAATGCGTTGCTAAAGGCTGCATCTGAAGGCGCTTTGAAGGGCGTATTGGCGTATTCGGATGAGCCTTTGGTCTCGATCGATTATAACCACTGTCCAGCAAGCTCGACCATCGACAGTCTTGAAACTGCGGTTATTGACGGCAAATTGGTCCGCGTGTTGAGCTGGTACGACAATGAATGGGGCTTCTCCAACCGCATGGTCGATACCGCCGGCGTCATTGGCAAATATCTGTAAGGATTGATCTATGGCATTTCGCACACTCGAAGATCTCGGGGATATCAAGGGAAAGCGCGCGCTTGTGCGTGTTGACCTCAATGTCCCCATGGCCGACGGGCGTGTGACCGACGAAACACGTATGCGTGCGTTGTTGCCGACGGTTCTTGAACTGGCGGATAAGGGAGCCAAAGTCCTCCTGCTCGCGCATTTCGGTCGTCCCAAGGGCGCGAAGCATAGCGAAATGTCGGTTTCGATGGTGCTTGATGCCTTGCAAGAGGTGCTTGGGCGCGAGATTATGTTTGTGCCGGAGATTGCAGGCGATGTTGTCGCGCAGTCGGTGGGCATATTAGCCAATGGTGACATCGCGCTCCTCGAAAACACGCGTTTCTGGCCGGGCGAGGAAGCCAATGACCCTGAACTTGCGCGTGCAGTTGCTGCCAATGGCGACTTTTACGTCAACGACGCCTTTTCGGCAGCGCACCGTGCCCATATGTCGACGGAGGGTCTTGCCCATATCCTGCCAGCTTACGCCGGTCGGGCTATGGAGGCAGAGCTCAAAGCGCTTCAAGCGGCTCTGGGCGCGCCTGAGCATCCCGTTGCCGCTGTCGTTGGCGGCGCGAAGGTCTCTACCAAGCTCGACGTTCTGAACAATCTGGTCAAACAAGTCGATCATCTGATCATTGGCGGCGGCATGGCGAACACCTTTTTGGCTGCGCGCGGAGTCGATGTTGGCAAATCCTTGTGCGAACATGATCTGGCTGATCAGGCCAATGCGATCATGGATGCGGCGGATGTCGCTGGTTGCACGGTGCATTTGCCATATGACGTCGTGACGTCAGTCGAATTCCGCGCGAATCCGCCTATTCGGACAGTGAATGTGCATGAAGTCGCAGCCGATGAAATGATCCTTGATATTGGGCCAGCAGCGGTAGAGGCATTAGCCGACGTCCTAAAAAATTGCCGCACATTGGTGTGGAATGGACCATTAGGCGCATTTGAAATTGAACCTTTTGACGCCGCAACAGTTTCACTCGCGCGGACGGCAGCGGCCCTCACACGTGAAGGTTCGCTGGTGTCAGTAGCAGGCGGTGGAGACACTGTCGCGGCTCTGGCGCACGCGGGAGTAACTGAAGACTTTACCTTTGTTTCGACTGCTGGCGGTGCTTTCCTTGAATGGATGGAAGGTAAACCGCTTCCGGGGGTCGACGCTTTAAATATCGCTTAAACACACGGGGCAGTGCCCCGTTTTTTTCAACCGTTGATGCATACGTATGCCCAACACCAATACGCAGGATGTTGCACATGAACTATTCCGAAATGCTGGACAAGGTAGCCACAGGTTCCGGCTTTATTGCTGCACTCGACCAAAGCGGCGGATCAACGCCGAAAGCCCTTAAGGGTTATGGCATTGAGGAAGACGCGTACACGACCGACGAGGAAATGTTCGCGCTGATCCACGACATGCGCGCGCGCATCATCACCGCGCCAAGTTTTTCCGGGGAAAAAGTCTTGGGCGCGATCTTGTTCGAGCGCACCATGGATGGGGAAGCAGGCGGCAAACCAGTGCCGACAGCTTTACAAGATCGCGGCGTCGTGCCGTTTCTTAAGGTCGACAAGGGCCTAGAAGATGAAGCTGACGGCGTGCAATTAATGAAGCCAATGCCCGGACTTGACGAGCTGCTGCAGCGCGCAAAGGCCAAGGGCGTTTTTGGCACGAAGAAGCGTTCGGTGATAAATCAGGCGTCGCCATCGGGCATCGCCGCTATCGTAAAGCAGCAGTTCGATGTGGCCGAGCAAATCCTTGCCGCTGGGTTGATGCCCATCATTGAGCCTGAAGTGAACATCAAAAGCGCCGACCGCGCGCAAAGCGATGTCATCTTGCGCGATGAAATCCTGAAAGCCCTCGATAATGTTTCGGCCAACCACAAGGTAATGTTGAAGCTTTCCATTCCAGCCGAAGCCTGCACCTTTGACGCGCTGGTGAGCCACCCGCGCGTGTTGCGTGTGGTTGCGCTGTCCGGGGGTTATGCCCGCCCAGAAGCTTGTACCGAACTGGCCAAGAACAAGGGTATGATCGCTAGCTTCTCCAGGGCTTTGTTGGAAGATTTGCGTTACCAGATGACCGACGAGGAATTCGATGCCGCGCTTTCCAGCGCAATCGACGAAATCCACGCGGCTTCCGCGACCTGAGTTTGGAGAGGGGCCGGCGGCAAATGCGCAAGATGTTTGCCGCCGGCCTAAAGCCTCGCTAATGAGCGCGGCATGAAAGAATTTCCCTGCCAACTATATTTGATCTCGCCGCTTGAAGTCGGCGGAGATTTTCCAACCCAGCTTGAAGCGGCGTTGTCCGCGGGCCCCGTTGCGGCATTCCAGTTTCGCGTCAAAGGTATCGACCAGCATGAGGCAGCGGCCCTCGCTGAACCGCTGCAGTCCATTTGCGCTGCGCATGAAGTCGCATTTATCGTAAATGATAGCGTTGCACTGGCCAAAAGGCTGAAAGCCGACGGCGTGCATATGGGGCAGGGGGATGGCGATGTTCGCGAAGCTCGTGAACTTCTCGGCCGCGAGGCGCAGATTGGCGTCACCTGCCACAATAGCCGCCATCTGGCGATGGAAGCCGCAGAGGCTGGCGCAGATTATGTCGCCTTTGGCGCCTTTTACCCGACTCCGACCAAAACTGTCGAACATGTGGCCGAACTCGACACATTACAGAAATGGTCGTTTGTGACTGAAGTGCCCTGCGTGGCCATAGGCGGCATCACGCCTGATAATGCCAAGCCATTGATTGACGCAGGCGCAGACTTCATTGCTGTCAGCAACGCCGTCTGGAACCATCCGCAGGGCCCTGCCGAAGCGGTAAAGGCGTTCAACGCACTGCTTGCCTAATTGCGCTGTCACCGCTAAAGGCCGCGGCCAACGACACGTTTTTGCGTGTCTGCTCTTTCCATCTGTCAAGCGAGTGCACTCATGAAAATCAACGCGGTTGAAATCAAGCCGGGTAACATATTGGAATATGAAGGCGGCCTGTGGCGCGTCGTAAAGACCGCGCACACCCAACCGGGTAAAGGCGGCGCTTATATGCAGGTGGAACTCAAGAACCTCCGCGATGGCCGCAAGAACAACATCCGTTTCCGTTCGGCGGAAAGCGTTGAAAAAGTGCGCCTCGACCAGAAGGATTTCCAGTTTCTGTATGCCGAGGGCGACAATCTGGTGTTCATGGACAAGGAAACCTATGACCAGGTAACTCTGCCAAGCGACCTATTGGGCGACGCAGCGGCCTTCCTTCAGGACGGCATGGACGTGGTCATGGAAATGTATGACGACGAAGCGCTTTCGGTCGCGTTGCCTGACCAGATCGAAGCCACTATCGTTGAAGCGGACGCCGTGGTCAAAGGCCAGACAGCGTCATCCAGCTACAAGCCAGCCATTCTCGACAATGGCGTGCGCGTGATGGTGCCGCCGTTCATCAGCGCTGGCACGCGGATCGTGGTCGATGTCTACGCACGGGAATATGTCCGGAAGGCAGACTAATGCCAGCATTAACCGGTCTTTTGACCATCATGGAAAAAGCGGCCCGTAAAGCGGGCGGCAAGCTTCGTCGCGATTTTGGCGAGATCGAACATTTGCAAGTGTCGCAAAAGGGGCCAGCAGATTTCGTGTCGAAAGCCGACGAACGCGCTGAAGATACGATTTTCCGTGAACTCGAAATCGCCCGTCCCGACTGGGGATTCTTGATGGAAGAAGGCGGCGAGATCGCTGGCGCCGAAGGCAAGCCACGGTTCATCGTCGATCCGCTCGATGGAACCAGCAATTTCCTCCACGGCATCCCGCATTTTGCAATTTCGATCGCGGTGCAGGATCCTAAACCCGATGGCTCGGGTTGGGGCGATATTTTTGCGGGCTTGGTCTACAATCCCATCACCGACGAAAGCTTCTGGGCCGAACGGGGCAAGGGTGCATGGCTCGGCAACCGCCGTTTGCGGGTATCGGCGCGCCGGCAACTGAACGAAGCCCTCATCGCGACTGGCACGCCTTATAAGGGGCATGGCGATTTTGACGAATGGGCCAAGATTTTTGGTGCCATTGGTCCTTCGGTTTCGGGCATCCGCCGCTTTGGTGCGGCTAGCCTTGACCTCGCGTGGTTGGCTGCTGGCCGTTATGATGGCTTTTGGGAAAGTGGTTTATCTCCGTGGGATACGGCTGCTGGATGCCTGCTCGTGCGCGAGGCAGGCGGCTTTGTAACCGACTATCGTGGGCGCAGCCCGCATATCGCGGACGTTCAGGTTTTGGCAGCAAATGATATATTACACAGCAAGCTGCATAAGCTGTTGGTTGGCGCGATAAAATAAGTTGCAAAAATGGTAATATAAATGCCGAGTCTTGGCCTTGCAGGTCAGGATTGTTCTGCCTAAAAGCGCCGCAACTTACGGGGTTACGGAAGCGAGTCTGATATGACTGATTTGTCGCAATATTTGCCCATACTGCTTTTCCTGGTAGTGGCGCTCGCATTGTCGTCGGCATTCGTGTTCTTGCCGATGGGGGTCTCGCGCCTGACGGGTACGCACAAGCCAACCGAGGCAAAGCTGACCGAGTATGAGTGCGGCTTTCCAGCGTTTGAAGACTCGCGCAGCCAGTTTGATGTACGCTTCTACCTCGTGGCGATTTTGTTTATCATATTCGACCTCGAAGCGGCCTTTTTGTTCCCCTGGGCGGTAAGCTTAGGTGAAACGGGCTGGATCGGTTGGGGCACAATGATGCTGTTCCTTTTCGAACTGGTCATTGGATTTATTTATGCATGGAAAGTGGGAGCACTCGAATGGGAGTAATCACACCAACACTATCTGACGTGCAAGCGCCGGACGCCGCGTTTTTCAAGGATATTGAAAGCGAAGTGAACGATAAGGGTTTTGTCGTTTCTTCGGCGGAAGACCTGTTCAATTGGGCGCGCACGGGGTCTTTGTGGCCAATGACCTTTGGCCTTGCCTGTTGCGCGGTTGAAATGATCCACGGCTATATGCCGCGTTACGACTTTGAACGCTTTGGCATCGCGCCGCGCGCGTCACCGCGTCAGTCCGATGTCATGATCGTTGCGGGCACCTTGTGCAACAAAATGGCACCTGCCCTGCGCAAGGTGTACGACCAGATGTCTGAGCCGAAATATGTAATTTCCATGGGCAGCTGTGCCAATGGTGGCGGCTATTACCATTACAGCTATAGTGTTGTGCGCGGTTGCGACCGCGTGGTGCCAGTAGACATCTACGTGCCCGGATGCCCGCCAACCGCCGAAGCATTGCTCTACGGCATCATGCAATTGCAGCGTAAGATCCGCCGGACAGGGACCATCGAACGGTGAGCCATTCCGCACCTCTGATCAAGACGCCCGATGGTACAATAGAAGCGATCTCAAAAGCGCTTGGTAACCATATGGTTTCCATAGAAGAAGCCAACGGCGAAGTCGCTGTGCATATCCACCGTGATGCGTTGGTTGAATGCATGCTCCAATTGCGCGACGAATGCGAATATCAGCAGTTGATGGAAATGGCCGGTGTCGATTGGCCAGATCGCGACCCCCGCTTTGAGGTCGTCTACTGCCTGTTGAGTCTCACAAAGAACCACCGCATCCGTGTGCATTTGACAACTAACGAGGACCATGCGGTCCCATCCGTCACGAGCATCTGGCCTGTTGCTGGCTGGCTGGAACGCGAAGTATTTGATATGTATGGCGTTTTGTTCTCGGGCAACGCCGATTTGCGCCGCATTTTGACCGATTATGGCTTTTCCGGACACCCGCAGCGTAAGGACTTCCCGCTGTCGGGCTATGTCGAACTGCGCTACTCCGAAGAAGAAAAGCGCGTGAAATATGAGCCTGTGCAATTGGCGCAGGACTTCCGCAATTTCGACTTTCTTAGCCCATGGGAAGGGGCGGACTATGTCCTGCCGGGCGACGAAAAGAACGGCGAGGGCGCGGGCAAGGGCGCGACACAACGGATGACCGCGCAAGAGGTCAAGGCTGACCCCGTCAAGCCAAGTTCTCCGCCGCCGCCTACGCCCAAAACAACCGATACCGCCACGCAGACAGGCGCGGGTAAAGCTGCAAACAAGGAAGCCACTAAGCGCAGTGTCCGCAAGCCAAAGGCGACGGGAGACAAAGCATGAGCATGCAGCAGGATCTCGCCCCAACCACTGGCGACGAAGTTATTCAGAATTACACAATCAACTTCGGGCCTCAACACCCCGCAGCCCACGGTGTCTTGCGTCTGGTGATGGAGCTGGACGGTGAAATCGTCGAGCGGCTTGATCCGCATATCGGCCTTTTGCACCGCGGCACTGAAAAGCTGATCGAGTATAAGACCTATCTGCAGGCTTTGCCCTATTTCGACCGTTTGGATTACGCGTCGCCAATGGCGATGGAGCACAGCTATGTGCTTGCCATCGAAAAGCTGTTGGATCTCGAAGTCCCCATTCGCGCGCAATATCTGCGGGTGTTGTTCGCGGAATTGACGCGGATTAAAAACCACACGTTGAATATCGCACACCACATCATTGATGTGGGCGCGATGACGCCGCCATTGTGGCTTTACGAAATCCGCGAAGACATCATGGCGTTTTACGAACGCGCAAGCGGCGCGCGTATGCACGCAGCATGGTTCCGCCCCGGCGGCGTGCACCAGGATGTGCCGCTAAAGTTGCTGACTGATATCGCCGAATGGCTCGACGATCGCATGCCCCGCTTGTTCGAAGATGCGATGTCACTGGTTGTCGACAACCGCATTTTCAAACAACGCAACGTCGATATCGCGATTGTGTCCAAGGAAGATGCGATCAAATGGGGCTTTTCAGGCCCAATGATCCGTGGCGCAGGCATCCCTTGGGATATCCGCAAGAGCCAGCCTTATGACGTCTATGACCGCATGGAGTTTGACATTCCTGTCGGCACCCGCGGAGATTGCTACGACCGGTTCATGGTCCGCGTTGAAGAAGTGCGCCAATCGGTCCGCATTATGAAGCAGTGCTTGCAACAAATGCCCGAGGGTCCTGTGTGCAGCGACGACCGCAAGGTCGCGCCGCCAAAGCGCGCCGAAATGAAGCAATCGATGGAAGCATTGATCCATCACTTCAAATTGTACACCGAAGGCTTCAAAGTGCCTGCTGGAAGCGTCTACGTGGCCACTGAGAGCCCGAAGGGCGAGTTCGGGGTGTATCTGGTCGCTGACGGCAGCAACAAGCCCTATCGCTGCAAAATCCGTCCCACGGCGTTTTCGCATTTGCAGGCGATGGATTTCATGAGCCGCGGGCACATGCTCGCCGATACGACCGCAATCTTGGGCGCGCTCGACATCGTGTTCGGGGAGTGTGATCGCTGATGACACGCGAGCTTATGTTTCTGGCATCGGCAGCATTCGGATCGGTCGCGTTGGTTGCGGCCTATCTCTATTTGTTTCATGCCGAGGTGTCGGCAAAAGAAGTTGGTTCGACCGCTGCTGCCATGATGTTTGGCGCGTATATCGGGCGGATTTGGGGACGGAAAGAAGCACATGGCTGACGCAGTACACATCCCTGATGAGGCCGAAACCCGCGCAAAATGGGGCAGCTTTGCCTTTTCACCGGAATATAAGGCCAAGGCTGATATCTTCATTGGTCGTTATCCCGCTGGACGGCAGCAATCGGCTGTGATGGCTTTGCTTGATCTGGCGCAACGTCAGGTTGGTGAAGAAACGCAAACGCAGGGCTGGTTGCCTGTGCCCGTAATTGAGTATGTCGCTGGCTATCTCGGTATGCCGTATATGCGCGCTTACGAAGTCGCGACTTTTTATACGATGTACAATCTCGCACCGGTTGGCCGCTATCATGTTCAGGTATGCGGGACGACGCCATGTATGTTGCGCGGGTCGGATGATATTATCGCGGCGTGCAAGAACCGTGGCCTTGTGAAAGGCGCGACGACACCGGACGGCATGTTCACGCTGAACGAAGTCGAATGCATGGGCAATTGCGCTTCTGCGCCCATGGTGCAAATTAACGACGATAATTTCGAAGACCTTGATTATGACAGCATGACGGCGATTTTGCGCGATCTGGCCGATGGCAAGCAGCCAAAAGTCGGCACACAATTGCCGGGCCGTCACACGGTTGAGCCTTATGGCGGCGCGACAACATTGCAGGCGATGGTTGATAAAAATCATGACTATCGAGGGGAGTATTGATGGAATATCTCCCGCTCATCGGTGTTCTTATCGCGGCCTTTGTCGCTTGGAAATTGCTCACTGGCATCATTAAGCTCGCCGTCATTGGCCTGCTGATCGCTGGCGCTGCCTGGTTTTTTCTTGGAGGTTTGGGCTGATGCTCGCTGACAAAGACCGCATTTTTACCAATTTGTACGGTTATCAGGA
>JAZKGS010000023.1:0-27181 GCA_040385805.1 Pseudomonadota bacterium
TCAAGCGTCGATGGTGTCCTCATCCAGTTGGGCCGCATTTTCCTGAATGAAGTTAAACCGGTGCTCCGGATTTTTGCCCATCAGGCGGTCAACAAGGTCATTCACCACCGCGCGGCGTTCATATTCATGCGGCAAAGTGATGCGGATTAGCGAGCGGGTCGCGGGGTCCATTGTTGTTTCTTTTAACTGGTTGGGGTTCATTTCGCCCAAGCCTTTAAAGCGTCCCACATCGACTTTCTTGCCCTTGAACACCGTTGCTTCCAATTCGGCGCGATGGGCGTCGTCGGCGGCGTAAACGCTTTGGCTGCCGTGCGTCAGGCGATACAGCGGCGGTCGCGCAAGGAACAGATGCCCGGCTTTCACGATCTCCGCCATTTCCTGAAAGAAGAATGTCATCAGCAAGGTCGCGATATGCGCGCCGTCGACATCGGCATCGGTCATGATGATGATGCGTTCATAACGCAGATTGTCGGGGTTGCAATCCTTTCGGATGCCACAACCAAGCGCCAGTTGCAGGTCGGCGATTTCATTGTTAGCGCGGATCTTGTCCGCGGTGGCCGACGCAACGTTCAGGATCTTACCCCGGATCGGCAAAATCGCCTGCGTTTTGCGGTTGCGCGCTTGCTTGGCGCTGCCGCCTGCGCTGTCACCTTCGACGATGAACAATTCGGTGCCGGTCGGGTCGTCCGACGCGCAGTCGGTGAGCTTGCCGGGCAGGCGCACCTTGCGGCCTGAGGTCGCAGTTTTGCGCTTCACTTCGCGCTCGGCCTTGCGGCGCAAACGGTCGTCGACCTTTTCAAGGATGAAGCCCATCAACGCCTTTCCGCGCTCCATATTATCAGCCAAATAATGGTCGAAATGGTCGCGTACGGCGTTTTCGACGAAGCGGGTCGCCTCGGGCGAGGTCAGCCGGTCCTTGGTCTGGCTTTGGAATTGCGGGTTGCGGATGAATACCGACAACATCAATTCGGCTTCGTTGAAAATGTCCTCCGCCGAAATCTGCGCTGCCTTTTTCTGGCCGATCAATTCGCCGAACGCGCGCAGTCCCTTGGTCAGCGCCGCGCGAACACCCGCCTCATGCGTGCCGCCATCGGGCGTGGGGATGGTGTTGCAATACCAGCTGTATGATCCATCCGAATAAAGCGGCCAGGAAATTGCCCATTCGACGCGGCCTTGCGCATCGGGAAAATCCTGCGTTCCTGCAAAGAATTCGGTGGTGGCGCAGGCGCGGGTGCCAAGCTGTTCACGCAAATGGTCCGACAGGCCGCCGGGGAATTGAAACACCGCTTCGGCTGGTACATCTTCGCTGGCCAGTTCTGCGTCGCAGCGCCAACGGATTTCGACGCCAGCGAACAAATAAGCCTTTGACCGCGCAAGACGGAACAGGCGCGCCGGCTTGAACTTCGCGTCTGCGCCGAAAATTTCGGTATCGGGCGTAAATGCAATAGTCGTTCCGCGCCGGTTGGGGGTAGGGCCAAGCTCCTCCAACTTGCCAAGCGGCAGGCCTTGCGAAAAGCGTTGGCGATAAAGCTGCTTGTTGCGCGCAACCTCAACCAAAGTGTCGGACGACAGCGCGTTTACCACCGACACACCAACGCCGTGCAAACCGCCGGAGGTCGCATAGGCCTTGTCGGTGAACTTGCCGCCGGAGTGCAAGGTTGTGAGGATGACCTCAAGCGCGGACTTGTCCGGAAATTTCGGGTGCGGGTCAACAGGAATGCCGCGACCATTGTCGCTGATGGTCAGGCGGTTGCCAACACCCAGATGGACCTCGATCCGGCTGGCATGGCCGGCGACCGCCTCGTCCATCGAGTTATCGAGTACTTCGGAGGCCAGATGATGCAACGCGCGCTCATCAATGCCGCCAATATACATGCCCGGGCGACGGCGAACCGGCTCAAGCCCCTCCAACACTTCAATCGCAGAAGCAGTGTAATCATTGGATGCGGCAGTTGCCGCCGCGCTCCCGCCAAAGAGGTCATCGGTCATATGAATGCTATAGGCGCGGGAGAGTCACCCGCGCAAGCACCAGCGCAAAGCTTTGAAAATCGCCTGTGGATATTTCGTGTCTGCCACTAAAGCCTTAGTCTAACGGACGCGTGGTCCACCAAATGGCATGGGTGGTGGAGGACGGCGCACGCCGCGAGGAAGTTGTGCCTGATAGGCGCGGCCGCAATGCTCAACGCAATACGGGAAGCCGGGGTTCACTGGCACGCCGCAGAAATGGAAATCCGCTTCACCAGGGTGGCCAAGTGGCCAGCGGCAAATACGCTCGTTCAAATCAAGCAATGACGTTTTATCAGCCATCTCGGGGCTTGGCTTTGCGGGCACAAGGCGACGTGGCGGTGCAGGCGGGATCGGCGCTTGCTGATCTCCGGGGCCCTGACGCATGAAACCGCCGGGTCCGATGGAAACGATCCGCGGCATTGACGACGGACGGGGTGCGGGTGCTTCTGCGGTATCATCGTCGGCGCGGACGGGTGCAACAGGTTCAGCGACGGGTGCAGATGGACGCGGACGAACGGGAGCAGCCGCAGCCGGCGCCTTGGCCGGCGCTGCAGCAGGTGCGGCCTTTTTCGGCGCAGCTTTCTTGTCAGTATCATTGGCCTTCACAGGCGAGGGGCGTGATTTCAGGCCCAGACGATGCGCTTTGCCGATGACGGCATTGCGGCTCACGCCGCCAAGTTCATCCGCAATCTGGCTGGCTGTAAGGCCTTTTTCCCAAAGCGCCTTTAATTGATCAATCCGCTGGTCGGTCCACGACATAAATGCAATTCCAATAACGAGTTCTATTTGCCGCCTGAATGGCGCGATTGCGCCTTGCGGTTATCGCTGCAAGCCGATAGTCGATTGCGCGATGACTATCCACCATAAAAGCGCTGTTGGCCAAGATAGGGACGCAAACCCCGTTGTGCAACTGCCCGACGGCGAACGCCATATCCGCAACGTGAATTGGGTTGGCCTGCAAACCTTGTACATGAAAGAGGTCCGCCGCTTTTTCAAGGTGCAGTTGCAGACCGTGTGGGCGCCCGCGATCACCACATTGCTCTACCTGATTATCTTCACCGTTGCCTTGGGTTCTGTGAAACCAACTGTGTTGGGTGTGTCCTTCGCAGATTTCATCGCGCCTGGACTGATCATCATGGGCATGATGCAAAACGCCTTTGCGAACTCCAGCTTCTCGCTTCTGGTGGGCAAGATTCAAGGGACGATTGTCGACTATCTGATGCCGCCTTTGTCGAATGCGGAGGTTTTGGCCGCGCTCACGGCGGCTGCGGTGACGCGTGCATTTCTGGTGGGTGGCACAATCTGGCTTGCGATGATGCTGTGGCCCGGTGTCAACGTCACCCCTGTGCATTTTTGGGCCGTATTGTGGTTCGGCCTAATGGGTTCAATCATGCTGGCTTTGATCGGCGTCATGACGTCAATCTGGGCAGAGAAATTCGACCATGCCGCGGCGGTCAGCAACTTTATCGTTGCTCCGGCAGCATTATTGTCGGGAACTTTTTATTCGGTCGATAAATTGTCGCCCACGTTTCAGGCGATCAGCCACGCCAACCCGTTTTTCTACGCGATATCAGGCTTCCGCTATGGTTTTATCGGCAGCGCCGATAGCCCGGTCGTCTTTGGTGCCTTGCTGTTGCTTGGTCTGAACGGTGCACTTGGGCTTATCTGCTATCTCATGCTCCGGTCCGGATGGAAATTGCGGGCGTAACCGATCATTCCATTCTAAATTTTACCCATCAAGCGCCGTTGACTCCCCAGAGGAGTTAACGATGACGATAATGGCACGCGCGAAACTGACACACCGTAGCGAGCAGCTTCAAACCCTGCTGATGAAGGGCAATCCTGTGCAGATTATCGCTGCACGTGAATTGCTTCGATTGTCGCTCGTGGAAATGCATGAACTGGGACATTGGCGCGCATATCCCGAGCAATTCAAAATCCAGATGCGCCTCTACCGTGCATCCGCCAAAGCGATTTTCAACGAGCCGGCGTCCAGGTCTGCGCCTGACAAAATGGGCCAATACATCCCTTGACGACCAGATTTCCCGATTTACCTTTGTAGACAATTGAGCGGTAGGTTTTGCCTGATTTCGGGTCGTAAATCTGCCCGCGCCATTCCTTGCCGTCCGATTTGAAACCGGTCAGGACATTCATGCCCAAAATCGTTCTGCCACGCAGTGCTTTGTCGGGATTGTTAATGTCCTTGGCGCCCGGACCAGCAGGCGGATTAACGAGGAATTTCGAAAGCTTGCCGCATAATGCCGCGCCGCACTGGTAAATCTCGACCACGCCATCCTTGCTTTGCGTAATCCAGCGACCAGAGATTGGTGCGGCCGCCTGTGCTGGAATTGCCGCGCAAACTACAGCTGCAATTATCCAATATTTTGCGTGGTACATATCTGCTCCTGTGCGTTGAAAAACAACATAGAAGGTGAAAAGCCAGGCCGCAATGCTTTTGCCTTTTGCGCGTGCCATGCTAATCGCATTCCCATGAAAGACATAATCCTGTTCGACTATTGGCGCTCCTCGGCAAGCTACCGCGTGCGCATCGCCCTGAACCTAAAAAATGTGCCCTACACAAGCGTACCGACAAGCCTGTTGGATAATGAACAAAGGGCACCCGATTATGTTGCGCGCAATCCGCAAGGATTTGTCCCTATGCTGTCGATCGACGGACATGACCTGACGCAGAGCCTTGCGATCATCGATTATCTAGACGCGAATTATCCTGACCCTGCTATGGTGTCATCGAACCCGGCGGATCGCGCCAAGACCTTGGCGCAGGCGTTGATTATCGCGGCGGACATCCACCCGATCGATAACCTGCGCGTGTTGCGATATCTGAAGGACCAGATGGGCCAGTCGCAAGAGGCGGTGGACACATGGTATCGGCACTGGATCCTTGAAGGGTTCACTGCGTTAGAGGCGATGGCGCCCGATGATGGCCTGTTTGGTGGCGATCAGCCCAATCTGGCTGATGTCTGCCTTGTGCCGCAAATGGCGAATGCGCGCCGCGTTGATACCCCGCTTGAGGCATTTCCGAAGTTATTGCGGATGGATGCAGCGCTGACGGCATTGCCTGCCTTTATTGCGGCGCATCCCGATCAAGTGAAGCCGGACTGATGTCTGCCAAAAAACTCACGCTCAGTGCGTTTCTGCCTTATCAACTATCAATCACGTCGAACGCGGTCAGCGACCTGATCGCGCGGGCCTATCGTGGCAAATTCGCGCTTAAGGTACCAGAATGGCGCGTTATGGCGCTGCTGGGCGAAAGTGATGTCGCAACGCAGCGGCAGTTGGTCGCCGCAACCGCAATGGACAAGGTAACCGTCAACCGCGCGTGCAAGGCGCTGGAGGAAAGGGCTTTAATCAGCCGCGTGCCGAACACTTTGGATGGCCGTTCGCACCATCTTGCGCTCACGCCAGCAGGCCGCGACCTTTATGAACAGATCGTGCCTGAGGCGCTTGCGTTAGAGGCAGAGCTTGAGAAAATCCTGGGGCAGGGCGAGGCCAAAGTGCTTGAGGCGATGCTCAAGCAATTGCGGGCGAGAGTGGCTGAGCTGGGCTAGCGCCGTTGATTTTCAATCGCTCGAAATGGCGGGACGCCCGACCTTCGCACTGGCGGTTGTGGGTATCTTTTGCTCCAGCACATCAAGCCAGATACGCGCATTGTCGCCAACAAACACCTGCGGCCGCGATGGTTTAAGTTCCAACGCACCTTCCCATTGTGAAATAAGCTGTGTCGCTTCGGCAAAGGCGGCGTCAAACCGTTGTGGTTTGCGAAACGCATTGTTCATCAGAGCATCACCGAAAAACGTCCAGTCATTGCCTGGCGTGCAGCCGAATGATGTGCGCTGCGACGATGCAGCGGTAATAATAACGGTTTGATCATTGGTCAGCAGTGGAATGAAAACGCCCGAATAGCATGCCGAGAGTAGGACCATGCGGCGCTTGACGCCTACACCGTCAAGTAAATCAGCCAGCCGTTGCGGCGCGATCATGCCGGCTGCAAATTCCCCATCGCGATAGGCAAGACCTGATACGGGGTCGCCATGCGTCGTGGCAAACAGGATGAGTACATCCTCCTTCGCGTCCATCCGGTCGGCAACAGCAGCCAAAGCCGTAGCCAGGTTCGAAGGCGACCCTTGCGGCGCACCACTGGTTTTGTCATCGGCGCCAGCGGTCATATACAATGTGCGGCCTGTCGCCCCGTAGCGCCGCGCCAAGACCTTGGCAGCCTCGGCAGATTCGCGGGCGAACACCGGATCGGAATCAAGCCCGATGGAAACTACATAGGCGTCCACGACGCCGGGCCTTTGCGGTTGCAAACCATTAATCGCGCTTGCCAGCTTTTTGTGCTGGGCCAAATACCATGTCGCCGAACGGTTCTGTTCCGCGAACCAACCGTTTTTCGCGGCTTCGACCGTATTGAAACTCTGCTGCTGGCTGAAGGCAGAGCCAGTGACGAGCAACGAAAGCGCCAGTGCTCCTGTTTGAGCGAACCGCAATTTGGCGTTCTTAAAAGCCATACGCACAAGTCTAAACGCAGAGTTGCAGTTGCCGCAACTGCATTATCGTTGCATGAAGGACAAAAAGCTGGAGAGACATTATGAAACTTGCGTCGTTAAAGTCGGGCCGTGACGGACATCTGGTTGTCGTGTCGGACAATCTCGCTTGGTATGCGGATGCCGCGCACATCGTCCCGACGCTGCAGGCCGCGCTTGATGACTGGAATGAATTTGCGCCTAGGCTTGAGGCGCTGGCAACGGATCTTGAACATGCCGTCATCCCGCGTGAGCGCTTCCACGAACATGACGCTGCTGCGCCTTTGCCACGCGCGTTTCAGTGGGCGGACGGTTCTGCCTACGTCAATCATGTCGAACTGGTCCGCAAGGCGCGCGGCGCTGTGCTGCCCGAAAGCTTCTGGCACGACCCGTTAATGTATCAGGGCGGATCGGATGAGTTTCTGGGCGCACGGGACGATATCCCCTTGGCTGATGAAGCCTGGGGCTGCGATCTTGAGGCGGAGATTGTCGTCGTGACCGGCGATGTGCCGCGCGGGACATCTGCCGCAGATGCCTTGTCCTATGTCCGGCTGGTTGGCCTTGTGAACGATGTATCCTTGCGTAACCTCATTCCGGCTGAGCTTGAAAAGGGCTTCGGCTTTGTCCAATCCAAACCTGCCAGCGCCTTGTCGCCGGTGTTCGTGACGCCTGACAGCCTTGGCGACTTTTGGCAAAGTGGGAAATTGCACCGCACATTGAATGTCGACCTCAATGGCGCGCCATTCGGCCGCGCGGTGGCTTCGGATGACTGCACCTTTGATTTCGGCACTTTGATCGCGCATCTGGCCAAAACCCGCAACATCGGGGCCGGGTCGATAATCGGCTCTGGCACAGTCTCCAACCGAGATGCAGATGGCGGCCCCGGCAAGCCAGTTGCCGATGGTGGCCTTGGCTATAGTTGCCTTGCTGAGGTACGGATGGTGGAGAAAATCCAGACCGACGAGATGTCGACACCGTTTCTAAAGGACGGCGATGTCGTGCGCATCGAAGTACTGGACGATGCCGGCCACAGCATCTTTGGCGCTATCGAACAGACTGTCCGGAAAAGTTGAAGGGGCGGCCCAAAGACCACCCCTTCATCATCTGCCTTATTGTTTCGAAAAGGCGTCGCTGATCGAGCAGGCAGCAGGCCCAAGAATAACGATGAACAACGTCGGCAGAATGAACAGGATCAGCGGGATCGTCATAATGGCTGGCAAACGTGCGGCCTTTTCTTCGGCGCGCATCATGCGGTCATTACGAAATTCAGCGGAAAGTACGCGCAAGGCAGACGCCAGCGGCGTTCCGTATTTTTCGGTCTGGATCATGGTGGTTACCACGCCGCGGATGGAGTCCAGGTTCACACGATAGGCCAGATTTTCAAACGCTGCGCGGCGCTCGGTCAAAAACCCAAGCTCGATAGCGGTCAGCGTGAACTCGTCGCCCAGTTCGGGATAACCACGGCCCAATTCTTTTGCCACGCGGTTGAATGCGGTATCCACGGTCAAGCCAGCCTCGGCGCAGATCACGAGCAAATCCAGTGCATCGGGCAACCCTTTGCGAATGGCGAGAGTGCGCTTCGTGACCAAGTTGGACAGATAGATATCGGCTGCTTTATAGCTTAAGATCGCGGCTGCCGAAAAAGCAGCGAACTTTTTGAATGCCCCCCAATCTGGGAAGCCGTTCATGGCATAAATGTAAATGCCGGCGCCGCCGCCGATGACGATTGGAAGCATCATGCGGCAGAAAATGACAGTAACTGCCAATTCCTTGCGGCGGATACCCGCTTGCGCCAGGCGCTGCTGCACGACCCGGACTTGATCGTCTTGAAGAACCTGAAGCTTCGACAATAATTGCCGCATCTTGTCGGTGGTCTCGGTTTTCCGAACCAGTTTCGCGCGCTTTTTCGATGTGGTCGCCGTGATACCAGCCTTCAGCTGTTCACGCCGTTCGTTCAATGCCTTTACGCGCTTCACCATTGGGTCGCGCACCGTTACAGCCGAATAGATGGCAATTATAACCGCCAAGCTGGCCACCGCCGAAAGCATTGTGGCGACCCACAATACGTCAATGCCCATCAATTGAGGTCCGCCCGCGTTGGTCATATTCCCTGTCCCGTTCCCAACTTAAATTTCAAAGTTGACCATTTTGGCCATGATGAACACGCCAATCGACATCCACAAAGCGCCGCCCAGACCTGCTATGATCAGGCGCGGTTCGTAGAAAAAGCCAGCCAGATATTCCTGGTTCACGACCCAGACCATGCCGAACACGAAGAAAGGCAGCGACCCGACGATATAAGCCGAGGCCTTGGATTCCGAAGACATGGCACGGATTTTCAATTTCATTTGGGCGCGCTTTCGCAAGACGTCGGCCAAATTCGCCAGCGTTTCGGCCAGATTGCCCCCGGTCTCGCGCTGAATGGCAAGTGTAATCACAAAAAACTGGAATTCGGCGGTACCCAATCGGTCAGCTGTTTCCTGAAGCGATTCCTCCATGCTCTTACCGATTTTTATCTTTTCGGTGACCATTTTGAATTCTTCACCGACAGGGCCGGGAACTTCGCGCGCGACAACACCTAGCGTTTCTCCAACGGGAAGGCCGGATTTCAGCCCGCGCACCAACAGTTCAATGGCATCCGGGAAGTTTGCGGTAAATCTTTTGATCCGCCGGGCAATGAAGAAGTTCACTACCATATGCGGCAAGCCAGCCCCAACCAGCACTCCCCCGAACAGCGCCAAAAACATAGGCGCGCCCTTCAGCCATAATAAAGCCATCACGAAAAATGCGAGTCCGCCCGATGCATTCAAATATTGCTTAAGCGTCCATTTTTTGCCGGTCTGGGCAAGTCGCAAGCGTAATTTATCGGTTCGGCTAATTTCCCGACCGTCGGTGAAAATCATGGGGCGACGTGATGCCACGGCTTTGCGCATCTGCTGCTCGACACGGGCGTCGGCGCTGTCGGAATGGCGCAATTTAACTGCACCCAGACGCCTTGTTGTCGCCTTGCCGGTATTTGGACCCATAAAGGCAATAGCCAGCAAAGCGAAAATCAGGATTATTCCGGCGCCGATGATCAAAGTCTGCATATCTATGTGCTCTGCAATTAGGCCTTGTGGGGCCTGCCGGGTTTACTTCTTTTTCAACATCGATTTGAAACCGGAAAAGGCTGACTTTGACGATTTCGATTTCGCCTCGGCCAGGTCGGCTTCAGCAGATTCGGCAAGAGTTCCCGAAATCATTTCCGCCAAAGCGATGATCCCCGATGACAGCTTGCTCCCGCGCACGGCCTCGACAATAGGTTGGCCAAGCTTCGCGGCTTGCGCCACAGCTTTGGGGTCCGCCGGAAGCATGAGGTCAATCTTGCGCTCAATCGTGCTTTCGAAGTCCTTGCGGGTAATTTCAACGACAGCGCTTTGTACGTTATTGGCTACAACCAATATCTTGCAATGCGGGGCGTTTTGTTTCAGCCAGGCCAGCACGCGGATGCTGTCCCGCGCCGAAGCCAGCGTCAGTTCGGTTGTAACGACAGCGATATTCACGTCGTGCATCAAATGCGGATAAGCAATCAACATGCTGCGCGGCAGATCGATAACGGTGTTTTCAAACGCTGCGCGGAATTCTTCCTGCAGTTGGAAAAACGCTGACCCGTCGGTAAGCACCGGGCTGCTCATGGGTGCTTCGGCCGACAAAATCGAAAGCCGTTCATTGGCTTTGATCATCGCGCGTTCTATGAACAGGCCGTCGATCCGGCTTGGGTTGTCGATGGCATCGGTCAGGCCACGGCCTGGTTCCAAATCCATCGCCAGCGCCGCCGTACCGAAATGCACGTCCAGATCGAGAAGTCCGGTCTGGTGTCCTTGCCCTTGCGAAAATGTCCAGGCGAGCGATGCTGCAATGGTTGATGCACCCGCTCCGCCGCGTGTTCCGATGACTGCGGTCGAAATATGGGGCCGGTCGGCATTGCTGTCGTCATGCTTTGGCGCATTAAGCATTGCTTGAGCGTTGGCAAAAGCATCGCGCAGTGCGTCCGGGCTTAACGGCTTAAGCAAATAATCTTGCAGGCCCGACATCAAAAGATCGCGGTACAGGCGCACATCGTTGACCTGGCCTACCGCGATTACGATGGTTCCAGGCTCGCAAACTTCGGCAAGGCTGTTAATGTCGCTGATAGGATCGCCCGATTCCGATAGGTCAACCAGCAAGATTTGCGGGCTGGCCGATACCGAAAGCGATTGGATGGCATTGCGCAGGCCGCCCTTATAGGCTTTTTCCTGGCTCCATCCCATCTCTTCACAAACGCCGCGAATGACTTCGAGCGTTATGTCGTCGCACACATAAGCGTGAACGGGATCACGTGTTCCGGCAACACCGGATTTCCAAGGAGCGTTCATCAATTGCCTCCGGTCTTAGCTTTGTAAGCGTTTACAGCCGCTTTCCCGCTGTTGCGGTCAAGGCGACTACTTTCGCGGCCGCGGACCAAATCTTCCGGGTCAGCAACCATTGCGGCGATATTCGAGTTGGTGGCGCAGCCATGATTGCTGTGGTTGCCAGCATTGTAATTGTTTTCGTGCGTTGTGCTCCAATCGGGGCAGGACGGCACGGACGCTTGTGAACGTGTGACGACAACGCGAATGTTGCCGGGCGCAATTGCACCTGGCGTTGTCGGCGCGGTATCGGCCATCAACATGCCGCGTTTGGCTGCCGCAGCGGCGACATCGCGTGCTGCATCACTGCTGGCGTATCCACCGCCATTATCGATGGAGATGCGGTCGCCATAGCCAAGTCCAAGGGCATCAAACCACTCGCTCAGCCGGGTTTGGTCCGCAGAAGCGATGCCATTGCCGTCTGAAGCAAGATCGATGGCATAGTTGGAGCGCTCAACGACCGGCTGGTGCACCGAATACATCGATGTGTTGGTTGGTAAAGTCCCGCAGCTCGCCAAGGTAAGACTTGCGCTGATCAGGAATATTGCTTTTTTCATCTTTCGTCTCCTGGATCTTGCGGTCAATTGTCAAAACTGAAACCGGGGCCGCTTGGTGCGGACGCGGATGCTTGTAGCTGTGGTGCTGCTGTCAATCTGGGTGCGGGTTCGCTTACCGAGCTAAGGCCCGGGCCATTCGAAACCGTTGGTGCGATGCTCGGCATTGGGCGGGTTTTATCGCCCTTGTCGTTTGTCACCTTGCCCAAAAGAACACGCTCGAGGTCGTTTGGCGTATGCAGACCGTCGGTTGGCAGGACCAACTGGCTTTCGGACACAGGCTTTACGAGATACGGAGTGATGACGATCATCAGTTCAGTCTCGTTACGGCGCCAGCCATTGGATTTGAACAAAGCACCGAGCACTGGAATATCGCCTGCGCCGGGCATCTTGGAAACCGAACTGCCCATTTGATTGCTCAGTAGACCTGCAATCATCATGCTTTGGCCAGAACCCAGCTCAACGGTTGTTTCCGCCATCCGGTTTGTAGTGGCAGGAACTTCGACGCCGTTGAGACGGACCGCACCTTGCGACGAAATGTCCGACACTTCCGATCGTACCCGCAGGGAAATGCGGCCATCGGACAACACCACTGGGGTGTAGGTCAGGTTGACGCCGTAGTTCTTATATTCGACGTTGGTGCCGTTATTTGACGCAGTAACCACTGGAAACTGACCGCCGGCCAGAAACTCTGCGGTTTCACCGGACACTGTTGTCAGGTTTGGATTGGCCAACGTTGAAACCAGACCAGCCTTTTCTGATAGGTCGAAGGCGGCACCGATGTCGATCCCGAACAAACGGCCAAGCCCGGCGATGGTATTCGATCCTTGCGGAAAGAGGAGTTGGTTAGAGTCAGTGATAAAGTCGCGGCCTTGGGCAACGCCAAAGGCATATGGCCGGCCATTGTTGTCGAGGCCGCTTTTGAAGGTCTGCAGATTTCCGCTGATTTCCTTCGAAAGCGAGCGGCTGACTTCGGCAATCCGCACCTGCAGATTGATCTGCAACGGGGTTGCGTTCTTCAGTCGGCTGACCACCTGCGTTGCACCACCAGTGAACGTCTTGACCAGATTCTCGGCCTCAACTGCTTCTTCTGGCTGATCAACAGTTCCGGTAAGCAGAACGACGCCGTTCATTGTCGTCACGACGATCTGCGAATCCGGCATGGCAATCGCAAGCATTTGCGAAATCGAGTCCATGTTGCTGCCGACGCGGACCGTTGCCTGATAGACTGTACGGCCAGCGGCATCGGTAGCATAGACTGTCGTCTCGCCAGGGCCTTTGCCCAGGATATAAAGCTGGCGGCCCGATTTGACTTCGACATCCGCGATGGAGGGATCAGCGACTACAACATCGGTGATGTTCGATGCCAAATTGACCTGCTGGCCACGTCCAATGGACAGAACAAGCAGCCTGCCGTCTTTGGCGGACTGTGCCGCGGCTGTCGATGGCAAAGCCACCAGAGCCGTTGTACACAGGGCAGCGGTTATGGCGACCGCGGCAAAGCCCGACTTTATTTTGGTAAAACGTGCCATCTAGTTATCTCCGGCTAATGTCGATTTCGGTCACAGTGCCGCCACGCGACACTCGGACCACTGGACCCTTCATGATTTTCTCGACTTGCTTTTGTGTGCGCGCTTGTTCAGCGGCGACCGCGATCGGCATTTGTGCCGGTATGCTGCTGCGTTGGAAGCGCGAAACGTCGCCGCCAGTTGCATAGCTGCTGCGATCAGCCGATGGGCGCTGCGTGACTTGACGCATGATCGCTTGTTCTTCCTCGGCGGTGGCGCCTTCGGGAATGTTGACTTCGCCCGACGCCATGGCCAGCTCAAGCTCAGCGGCATTGTCAGTCAGTGCGCGCAGCGAAAGGCTGATGGTGCCGATGGATTGGGCCACGGTGATTTTCTCGGCAATGCGTGGCGTTGCTTCGATGGTGACCAGCTTATATTCGGTCACCACGGTGTTGCCCTTGTCATCCAAGGTTGGTGTGGCGCGTTGGTCGGTTGCCAGAACGCGCAAATTGCGCACGATGGTTTCCGACACCTTAAGCGGTGGACCGGCGCTGGCGTTGACATTCTGCGTGAGGACAAGGTCGACGCGGTCGCCAGGGAATACAAATCCGGCAACGCCCGTTAGTGCCGATACAGGCACCGTCACGGCACGCATGCCAGGGCCAAGTGCCGCTGCAAGGAAGCCGCGATCACCTGGCTTCACCAGCGAACCTTGAGTCAGTGGCTGACCCGCAGTCACTGCGTTGCGAACGACAGTACCGACTAGGCCATCAACCGATGCGCCTTCGTCGCCTTCTTTGAAATAGGCCGCTTGGATCAATTCTTTTGGCCATGGCTGGTAGCGGACGCTATCTGCGGTGATGAGCGTGCCGGGAGGCAAAGCCCGTGTTGCGACCAGAACCTTTGGTCCGGTCGGCACTGGCGCCGGCGCGGCGGCAGCTTGCGGCGCCGAAGCGCCGGTGAACATGCTGCGCGCCATAAAGGCGGTGATTGCTGCGATGAGTAACGCAGCCACCAGCAATACGACTTTTTTCCTATCCATGACAAACTGTCCCCTGAGCGGTCCCGTGATTGAACTTCGCTATTTCATGTAAAATGGTTAAAAATCCGTTCACCGGCTATCCACAGACCGGAGAGGGAGATGGCCACTCCGTAAGGGATGCGCGCATGGCCATCCCTTTGTTTTATTTTGTGAATGGCCAGGAAAATAATGGTTACCAAGGCCCCGATAATGGACGCATATAAAATTAGTCTGATGACCTCAATCCAGTGAAACCAGAGCGCCAGGGCTGCAAAAAGCTTCACATCGCCGCCGCCCATCGCGCCAAAACGGAACGCGAGCGCGAAGAAACCAAAGGTGAGAGCAGCGGTCAAAAGGTGGATGCCGATCTCGGGCAGCGTGAACCCGCCCGTCGCATACCAGAATAACGGCGCGACAAGCGCGATCCCGAGCGTTACCTTGTTGTAAATAAGGCGATATCGGATGTCAGTGTATATCGACACCAACAGCGCAATTGCCAAGCCGCCAAGGGTTAAGTATGCGAGGAGTTCACTGGTCATCTGCGCAGCGTTAACTAAGAAAGATTGCCAAACCGTAACCATGCACGCACCCAACACTCCGATGAACCGACGCATTATCCCTGCTGAAGCGGTGGAGAGCATTTGGCATGCCGCCGATAACTGGGCCATTCGCCGCATCGATTGGCAAGGCGCAAACCCCCCGCGCGGGTCATTATTATTTTTGCCAGGTCGCGGGGACCATTATGAAAAATATCTTGAGACCTTAGCTTATTATGCCGATGCCGGCTGGCGCGTGACTGCGATCGACTGGCGCGGGCAAGGCGAGTCCGGCCGTTTGCTGGCTGACCCCGAAGTTGGCCATATTGACGATTTTGCGACCTGGATTGCCGATTTGCGCTTCTTCTGGATCCGCTGGAAACAGGAAAATCCCGGCCCGCATGTCGTGATGGCGCATAGCATGGGCGGACATCTCGCCATGCGTGCCTTGGTGGAAAAGGCGATTGACCCTGATGCGGTCGTGATGAGCGCGCCGATGTTGGGTATTCAAACCGGCGGGCTGCCGCTTGGCCTGAACCATGCCTTTGCCAAGTTAATGGTCAAAATGGGCAAAGGCGAGGTTGCCGCGTGGAAAGTCAGCGAGAAGCCGTTGTCCCCGATGAGCATGCGCGGCAAAATGCTGACACATGATGATGATCGTTACGAGGACGAGGTCGCTTGGTGGGAACTTCGCCCCAACGTCAAATTGGGCCCGCCAAGCTGGCATTGGGTCGAGCGCGCGATTGCGTCGATCCGAATGTTGGATGCACCGGACTTATTGGAGGCGGTAAAAACTCCAATCCTATTGCTCGCGACCACGGGCGACCAACTGGTCAGCACACCGCGCGTCATTACCGACAGCAAACGGCTGCCGAACGCCGAAACGTTGATCTTTGGCAAGGAAGCCGCGCATGAATTGCTGCGTGAGGCGGACCCTGTGCGTGACCAATGCCTCGCACGCATCGACAGCTTTCTGGACGCGCACGCACCGCAAACATGAGCGACTTTGACTTTGCCATCATCGGCGCTGGCATCGCTGGCGCAAGCCTTGCGGCGCTCTTGTCGGCGCATCATGAGGTAGTTCTGATCGAGGCGGAAGCCCACCCCGGCTATCATTCAACCGGCCGGTCAGCGGCCTTCTGGGACGAATGCTATGGCGGGCCTGGGGTGCAACCGCTGACGACTGCGTCCGGACCATTTCTCGCGTCGCCGCCTGCAGACTTCCACGATGGGCCATTGATGCACCCACGCGGTGCGTTGCATATCGGTACGCCGCAGCAGACCCCTTTGGCCGACAATATGCTTGCGGAATTTGCCGCGAGTGGCGTGCATATCGAAGTCAGCGACCGGAACGGGTTGGAAACGCATGTCCCGGGCCTTCGGGGTGATTGGACGCATGGCCTTTGGGAGCCAGCCTGTTGCGACATTGACGTCGCTGCACTTCACGCCGCCTATTTGCGCCAAGCCAAGAGGCAAGGCACGCAACTGCATTGCAACAGCCGCCTCAGCGCCGCCGCGTGGCAAGACGGCGCATGGCAGATTGAAGCGGGTAACCTAAACTGCACAGCCAACATCATCATCAACGCGGCTGGCGCTTGGGCCGACGAGGTCGCGATGATAGCGCAGCTCCGGCCCTTGGGCATCCAGCCCTATCGCCGCACGATCGCGCAATTAAACGTATCGCCAGAGGTCCCCGCAGGTTTGCCCTTGGTGATCGGCCTTGATGGCAGTTTCTATTTCAAGCCCGACACGGGCGGGCGGCTTTGGCTCAGCCCGCATGACGAATCCGCAACCCCGGCCTGCGACGCCGCGCCAGAGGAGTTGGACGTTGCTATCGCCATTGATCGCCTGCAACAGGTTGTCGATTGGGACATCCAGCGCGTCGAGCATAAATGGGCTGGTTTGCGCAGTTTTGCGCCAGACAGGCTTCCCGTCATTGGCCACGATAGCGCTAACGCTGCATTTTTCTGGTTCGCAGGGCAGGGCGGCTTTGGCATTCAGACCGCACCCGCCGCTGCGCAACTGGCCGCATCCTTGCTGGATGATACGATCTCCGCGCCAAACAAGGTCAACGCTGCCGTCTACACGCCAGCGCGCTTCTCCTAACGCTTTGCTGCAATCTCTGCGGCATCGCTTGCCAGCCGGTCGGCGCGTTCGTTTTCGGGATGGCCATTATGGCCTTTGACCCAAATCCATTCGACCTGATGACGGGCAACCGCTTCGATCAGGTCATGCCATAGATCGGCATTGCGGACGGGCTGTTTTGACGCATTTTTCCAGCCATTACGCTGCCATCCGTGAATCCATTTGGTAATCCCGTCGAGGACATATTTGCTGTCGGTGTGCAATTTGACTTCGCAAGGCTCGATAAGGATTTTGAGCGCCTGAATCGCGGCGGAAAGCTCCATCCGGTTATTGGTGGTATCGGGATCGCCGCCCGAAATTTCCTTCTCATGCTTGCCATAACGGATGACCGCACCCCAGCCGCCGGGGCCGGGATTGCCCTTGCAGGCGCCATCAGTGAATATCTCAAGCTGCTTCACGAATATTGCCCTATCATATCTTCAACCTGTTCAGCGTCGCTGTAAAAATCCAGCCTCCGCAGAAAAGCCAGCGGGTCTTTGCGCGTTACCAGCGCATTCGCTGGCGTATTAATCCAGTCATAGCAACGCGTGAGTAGAAACCGCAAACACGCACCACGCAACAAGGTCGGCAAGGCGTCCCGCGTCGCCGCATCCAATGGCACGTAGCCGGCGTAACCCGAAAGCAGACCTGCGCTCACCTCAGCATCAAAAACCGCGCCGTCATTTGAAAAGCACCACGCGCTGTGCGTCACGGCTAAATCATAAGCGCGGATTTCCGTGCAAGCGAAGTAAAAGTCGATCAGGCCACTGACATCGTCACCAAGCATCAGCACATTATCGGGAAACAAGTCGGCATGGATTGCCGCGACGGGCAAATTGGCTGGCCAATGCGCCTCCAGATATTCGCATTCCGCAAAGACCCGCGCCGACAAGCCTGTCGCGATGGACTCAAGCCCCTCGGAGGTGCAGCGCACCGCCAGCGGCCGCCATGCGGAAATGCCAAGGCTATTGGGCCGCGACAATGTGAAATCGGCCAGAGCCTTGTGCATCTGCCCCAAAGCCGCGCCCGTCGAATGCGCTTGCGCCGCGGTTGGCTCAGTCACCGAAACGCCATCGAGAAACTCGATCAGGCAAGCAGGGCGACCTGCCACCGACTGAAGCCATTGCCCTTCACGATCGGTTATGAATCGCGGAACCTTGCAACCGGCGTCATGTAAATGTTTCAACAAAGCATAGAAAAACGGCAGGTCATCTGGGTTTACGCGGTTTTCATACAAAGTCAGAATGAAACGGCTTTGTGTGGTCTGCACGAAAAAATTGCTGTTTTCGACGCCCTCGGCAATGCCCTTCAACGCAACCAGTTCGCCCACATCATAATGCGCCAACAGTGCATTAACCTGCTCTGGTCCTAACTGCGTGTAAACCGCCAAATCAGATCGCCGCGCCGGCCAGTTCGCGTGGCAGTTTGAAGGTAACAGTTTCTTCGGCGGTGGTCACTTGCTGCTCATCCAAATCGAAATGCAGCGCAAGCGCGTCAATAATCTCGCGCACCAAAACTTCCGGCGCCGACGCACCAGCAGTCAAGCCAAGCGTTTTAACGTCATCAAACCAGTTCAGGCTGATCTCTTCGGCGCGCTGCACAAGATAGGCCTTTGCTCCCGACCGCGCCGCAACCTCAACCAAGCGAAGCGAGTTTGAACTGTTCGGCGCGCCAATGACGAGGACAAGGTCGCACTCATGCGCAATCGCCTTCACCGATTCTTGCCGGTTGGATGTGGCGTAACAGATATCCTCACCCTTTGGCCCGACAATATTGGGGAAGCGTTGTCCAAGGATACCAACAATTTCCGATGTGTCATCGACCGACAATGTGGTCTGCGTCAGAAACGCCAAATTGTTCGCGTCAGCAGGCTCAATCGACCGGGCATCTTCGGCGGTTTCAACTAAGGTCATTGCACCCGGTGGCACTTGGCCAAAGGTACCGATGACCTCGGGATGGCCCGCATGGCCGACAAAAATGATGTGCCGTCCAGCTTCAACCTGACGTTCGGCTTGCTTGTGAACCTTTGAAACCAACGGGCAAGTCGCGTCGAAATAGGCAAGGCCGCGTTGTTGCGCATTGGCCGGGACCGATTTGGGCACACCATGGGCGGAGAAGACGACATGGCCGCCATCCGGCACTTCGTCGAGTTCTTCGACAAAAATCGCGCCCTTCGCTTTTAAGCTGTCGACGACATAGCGGTTGTGGACGATTTCGTGGCGGACATAGACTGGCGCGCCATGCTGTTCGAGCGCGAGCTCGACAATCTTGATGGCGCGGTCAACGCCAGCGCAAAAACCACGTGGCGCGGCGAGAAGGAGCCGGAGCGGTCGCTTTGGAAGTAATTGTTCAGTCATGTGCAATGTCCTTTAGTTAAAGACGCCGCATCCGCCAAGACCTTTCCCCTGTTGCGCAGGCCGCGATGGGGGGATAAGGACCAATGCACGTTTCGCACTCGCGACCCAAGCTTAAGAAACCCGAGGATTACCCTTTATGAATTTCGCCGCCAAAGCCCTGATGATCGCTACTGCTGCAGCTACTTTGGCCGGTTGCTCACGCGACGGCGAATTGGATATCGGCGCTGGCGTTGGCGTGAACGTGACGCGTTCGGGTTGTCCAACGGTTGCGGTACCTGACGGCACTGGCGACGTCACCATGTTCAATCCAACGAACAGCCAGGACGCAGCCGCTATTGATGTCGTCGCAACAATCACCAACATTCGTCCGACGTGCAACGAAAGCGGCGAGAAAATCTACTCGCAAGCCACATTCGATGTGCAAGCGCGGCGCAGCGATGCACGCGGTAGCCGCACCGTCACGATGCCCTATTTCACCACCGTCGTGCAGGGCGGCAGCGCGGTCGTTGCCAAGCGTGTCGGCCAGGTGACCTTGCAATTCGCCGATGGCCAACAACGCACTTCGGCGCAGGCGCAGGCCGCAAGTTACATTGACAAGAACGCGGCAAGCTTGCCCGCCGAAATCGTGCAGAAAATCACCAAGCGACGCAAGCCTGGAGACCCTGATGCGGCGCTCGACCCAATGGCCGATCCCGAAGTGCGCGCGGCGGTTGTCCGATCAAGCTTTGAAATGCTCATCGGCTTTCAGCTGACCGAAGATCAGCTGCGTTATAATGTCACGCGTTGATCCGCGTTAATTTCAAGGCACAGTCATGACCCTTTTTGAACAATATGCAGCGCATGTCGACCATGCGCTGGACGCACTTGTTGCGCTCGGAACCTTGCCTGCGAATATTGATCGCAGCAACGTAACCGTCGAACCGCCGCGCGATGTAACGCATGGCGATATCTCCACCAATGCCGCGATGGTGCTGGCGAAACCCGCCGGAACCAACCCGCGCGCCTTGGCTGAGGCCTTGTCGGCTGAACTGGCCAAGGTCGCTGGCGTCACTGCCGTTGAAATCGCCGGGCCGGGTTTCCTGAACCTGCGGCTGGATGCTTCGGCATGGCTGGATGAATTGCGCGCAATTGCTGCATCGGGCGACGATTATGGCCGCTCGCATCTGGGCGATGGCAAGTCGGTAAACATCGAATATGTCTCCGCCAACCCGACTGGCCCCATGCATATGGGCCATTGCCGCGGCGCTGTGGTCGGTGATGCGCTGGCCAAGCTGTTGGAGTTTGCCGGTTACCGCGTCATCCGCGAATATTATATCAACGACGCTGGCGGTCAGGTCGACGTTCTCGCGCGGTCAGCGCATTTGCGTTATCGTGAGGCCTTGGGCGAAACCATCGAGATCGCGGAAGGACTGTATCCCGGCGATTATCTGGTTCCGGTGGGCCAAAGGCTTGCCGAACGTTTCGGCGACCAGTATGTCGCCGCGCCTGAAAGCGAATGGCTCGCCTTGTTCCGCAAGTCGGCGGTTGCCGAAATGATGGAGATGATCAAGGCGGACTTGGCCTTGCTTGGTATCCATCACGACCTGTTTTCGTCCGAAGCCGAGTTGCATGACGCTGGCAAGGCCGATGTCGCAGAGAAAGAGCTTCGCGCGCGGGGCCTCGTTTATGATGGCGAGTTGGAAAAGCCAAAGGGCAAGGAAATCGAGGATTGGGAGCCAGTGACGCTGCCCTTGTTCCGCTCAACGCAATTTGGCGATGACCAGGACCGGCCAATAAAGAAATCGAACGGCAGCTGGACCTATTTCGGCGCTGACCTCGCATATCATTTCCAGAAAAGCCAAGGCGTCGATGCGATGATCGACATCTGGGGCGCGGATCATGCAGGCACGGTCAAGCGCATCAAGGCAGCGGTCAACGCGCTCACCGATGGCAAGGTCGATTTCGACGTCAAGCTGGTGCAAATGGTGCGCCTGCTGCGGGGCGGTGAACCTGTTAAAATGTCCAAAAGGTCGGGCAGCTTCGTGACATTGGCCGAAGTCATAGAAGAGGTGGGCAAGGACGTTGTCCGCTTCACGATGCTGACGCGCAAATCCGACGCGCAAATGGATTTCGACTTCGCCAAGGTGGTTGAAGCGTCCAAGGACAATCCTGTATTCTATGTCCAATACGCCCATGCGCGGATTGCCTCGACCATGCGTAAGGCCGAACTTGAGGGCCTTGGTCCCGATGGCGCGCATGTCGCCATGCTTGGCGATGCGGAAATTGGCCTCATTCGCGAGGCAGCGAATTTTCCGCGTATCGTTGAGGCTGCTGCAAAATCAGGCGAGCCACACAGAATTGCGTTTTATCTCAATGATTTGGCTGCTGCATTTCATGCGTATTGGAATCTCGGCAATGATCAACCCGATAAACGGTTCATATTGGCACAAAATCCGCAGATGACGGGCGCAAGGCTTTTCATGGCGCACAATATCGGGCAAGTGTTGCGCAATGGTCTGCGGCTGATGGGGGTTGAAGCCGCTTACAACATGTAGTGACAGGGAATAGGCGTGATTAACGGCAACACAGATGGACTGAATCTCGACGATAATGATCGTCTGCCTTGGCTTGAGACCGCTGATGGTTACGAAGTCGAACAGAGTGGATCGCCGTTGAAGGTCGCTTTGATGGTGCTTGGTGGTTTGCTGTTACTCGCAGCCATCGTCGGCGGTATTTACTGGTTCCAGCGCGGCCAAAGCGGTGGCGCAAATGGGTCGGGCGAATTGATTGCCGCGCCAAAGGGTGACTATAAAGAAAAACCGGCGGACGCCGGCGGCAAAAGCTTTGAAGGAGAAGGTGACTCCGCATTTGCCGCGAGCGAAGGCCAGAAAACCGGCGCAGTGCTCGCGCCGCCGCCTGCTGAGCCTGTTGCTGCACCTAAACCTGCCGCTTCCACGACAGCAACGGCTGCCAATACTGACAGCACCCCTGCAAATGCTGTCATGGTACAACTGGGCGCATTCGGCGACTCCGCTAAAGCCGACACCGCCTGGGCTGCACTGAACAAACGTTTCGGTTTCCTTTCCGGCATGAACCGCAAAATCGCCGAAGCAAATGTCGAGGGCGGCCGCACGGTATTCCGCTTGCAGGCCGTGACCGCCAATTCGTCGGAAGCGCAGCAGCTCTGTGCCAAGCTGAAGGCTGCGGGTGAGAATTGCCTGATTGTGCGGTAAATTTCCTGCGTCATCATCCGGATCGGCTAAACTGAGCGGATGACAAGACAACGTACTCTCTCTTTCGTCATGCTGAACTTGTTTCAGCATCCATCGTGCGGCAAACCCAGAGTATGCGAGGCGAAATAGACCCTGAAACAAGTTCAGGGTGACGAAGTGGGGAAGCGCGCCGGCGCCACCATCCCCTTCAAAATAAGACGCGCCCCAACCCCTTTTTCCCATTGAAGCGTTGCAGTTTGCAACTTAAGCAGCGCACAACTTCTTAAGGAAACGAACATGCCAGCTTTATACGATGTCTCCATTCCCGCTTTCATCCGCGGTCTGAAAAACTTGTCCGTCATGCTTGAAAAAGGCAAAATCTACGCCGCCGAGCAGGGCATGGAATTATCCGAACTGCTTGATGCGCGGCTGATCGACGATATGGCCCCGCTCACGAAGCAGGTGCAGATGACGACCGACACCGCGAAGTTCGTGGCGGTGCGCGTTGGCCAAGTCGAAAACGACCCGTGGGCTGACAATGAAGCCAGCTTTGAAGATGTCCAGGCCCGCGTTGCCAAGGCAATTGCCTTTCTGCAGGCGGCTTCGCCCGATGGCTTCGAGGCCCGCGAAGATGCAAAAGTCGTGCTGACCACGCCAAGCGGCGACATCCCGTTCACAGGCAACACATACGTCCACGGCTTTGCCATCCCCAATTTCTTTTTCCATCTCAGCATGGCCTATGCACTGTTGCGGATGAAGGGTGTGCCTTTGGGCAAGCTCGATTTCTTGGGCGCAATCCGTTAATTATACACAGCTTAAGCGCCACTTCCCGCCGCTCCATGCTTGCCTTGGGGCGGCGGCGGGCTTAGCGTTCGCGCCATGAAGCCGGTAATTTTTGGCCTATCGGGCCTGACCCTGACAGATGACGAAAAACGCCTGTTTCGCGATGTCGAGCCAGCGGGCTACATCCTGTTCAAACGCAACATCGAAGACCGCACGCAAGTCCGCGCGCTGACCGACAGCTTGCGCGAATTGCATGGCCGCGACACGGTGCCGATCCTCATCGACCAGGAGGGCGGCCGCGTCGCAAGGATGCGTCCGCCGGTCTGGCCTGATTTCCCGGCAGGCGGCGCGTTCGATGCCCTTTACGACATTGCGCCGATCACCGCGATTGAGGCCGCACGTTGCAACGCCGAAGCCATTGCGCTCTCGCTGAACGAAGTCGGCATTAATGTGGATTGCTTGCCCGTCCTCGACGTCCGCGTGCCCGACACGCATTCCGCCATCGGCGACCGCGCATTGGGCAGTGACCCGATGCGCGTGGCTGCACTTGGCCGTGCGATCCTTGAGGGGCTCGCCTTGGGCGGCGTCATTGGTGTCGTCAAACATATGCCTGGGCAGGGGCGCGCCACGGTCGACACCCATCACGACTTGCCACATGTTATCGCTACCGAGGCCGAGCTGGAGCAAGACCTCGCGCCGTTCCGCGCGCTGAACAAGGCGGCGATGGGCATGACTGGCCATGTCGTTTACGACGTCTGGGACAACGCGCACACCGCAACCATGTCGCGCTTTGTCATCGACGATATCATCCGCCAGCGTGTCGGATTCGACGGCCTGTTGATGAGCGACGATCTCGACATGAACGCGCTGCAGGGCGATGTTGCGAGCCGCGCTTTGGCCTGTGTCGAGGCTGGATGCGACCTGGCGCTCAATTGCTGGGGCCGCTTTGACGAGATGGTCGCGATTGCAAATATTCTGCCCGAGATCACCCCCGCCGCCCATGCGCGCCTCGACCGCGCGATGGAACTGGCGCCTGTATTATTTAACGCTGACCGGCTCGCGCATTTGCTCGACAAGCGCGACCAGTTGCTTGCCTTGGCCGACGCCAGCACTAAGCTCACGGGTGGAGCGACCGGCGCGGCATGAACGGGCCAATGCTCTTTGACGAGGAGGAAGCCCTCCGCGACGAGAGCGCCGCTAGTCCGGAGTTCGGGCCAGATGTCCTGACCATCGACATTGACGGCTGGGAAGGGCCGCTGGATCTGTTGCTCGCGCTTGCCCGCAATCAAAAGGTGGATTTGCGGCAATTGTCCATTCTTGCCTTGGTCGAACAATATCTGGTCTTCATTGATGAGGCGCGCGCGCTCAAGCTTGAACTCGCCGCCGATTATCTGGTGATGGCGGCGTGGCTGGCGTATCTCAAATCGGCGTTATTGCTGCCCAAAGACCCGACGATTGACCCGTCGCCCGAGGAACTTGCGCTGCGTCTGCAATTGCGGCTCGAGCGATTGAACGCGATGCGTGAAAGCGGCGCGCGGTTGATGGCGCGTGACCGGATTGGCCGCGATGTGTTTTTGCGTGGCACACCCGAAGGCTTGCGCGTTGTCAGGGCGCGGGCATGGGAATGCGATTATTTTGAACTGATTACCGCTTATGGCCAGATCAATGCGCGCACCGCGCCCGCCATGCACATTGTCAAAAAACGCCAGGTCATGACGCTGGAGCAAGCGTTGGAGCGCGTGTCATCAATGATTGGCCGCGCGATTGACTGGACCGCGATACATGCGTTCCTGCCGCCAATGGCTGACCCCGCCTTGCGCAAATCGGCGCTGGCTTCCAGCTTTGTTGCGGCATTGGAGCTCGCCAAACGCGGCGTCGTCGATTTGCAGCAACAGGCGACGTTCGCGCCCTTGATGGTGCGGAAAAAAGCATGATGATCGAAACCGATCCAGACCTGCGCGCCGTAGAAGCGACCTTGTTTGCCAGCGACCAACCGATGACCGTCGAACAGATACGCGGTTATGTCGGCGACAGCGTCGACGTCGCGGCGGCGCTCGCGCAACTCACCGCGCATTATGAAGGTCGCGGCATTGAACTCGTCCGGCGCGGCAAGACCTGGCATTTCCAAACCGCCGCTGATCTCGCGCATCTCCTCCGCCGCGAACGTGAGGAAAGCCGCAAGCTCAGCCGCGCGGCGGTCGAAACTTTGGCGATTATCGCTTATCATGAACCCGTCAGCCGCGCCGAGATTGAGGCCATTCGCGGCGTGCAGATTTCAAAAGGCACGCTTGATGTGTTGATGGAGGCAGGATGGGTCCGTCCTGCTGGCCGCCGCGAAGTGCCGGGGCGGCCATTGATCTACGCCACCACGCCGGGCTTTCTCACGCATTTCGGGCTGACCAGCCGAAAAGATTTGCCGGGGATCGCTGACCTAAAAGCCGCTGGTTTGCTTGATCCAATCGACAGTGCAATGGGCGATATGCTGTTTACCGGCGAAGAAAGTGACACCGAACTGGAAATTAACGAAAACAACGCCTAAATAGGTTAAAGCACATGCGAAACATGGTTCGCAACATCCGGGGTGCGCCCCGTTAGGAGTTTGAAATGGGTGGTTTTAGCATCTGGCACTGGCTGATTGTCGGCATTTTGGTGTTGCTCTTGTTCGGCAAGGGTCGTTTTTCCGATATGATGGGCGACGTGGCCAAGGGCATTAAAAGCTTTAAGAAAGGCATGACCGAAGAGGACGAAGCGCCCAAGGCGCCGCCGCAAATCGGTTCGACGACCGTTGTCGACGCTGAAAAGCAGACTGACAAGACTCAAGGCTAAGCCATTGACAGCGCAGCATCACTTGCCCTCGGTGCCGGGGGCCTGACGTGTTTGACATCGCGTCATCCGAACTGCTGCTCGTGGTCCTTGTGGCGTTGATCGTCATCGGGCCAAAAGATTTGCCAAAGGCGTTGCGCGTCGTCGGCAAATGGGTTGGCAAGGCACGCGGGGTCGCGGCGCATTTCCGGTCAGGCTTTGACGAAATGGTCCGGCAATCCGAACTTGAAGAGCTTGAGAAGAAGTGGAAGGCCGAGAACGAGCGCATCATGCAAGCGCATCCTGCCGATCCACGCGCGGATGTTGTCGGTGCTGACGCGGTTTCAAGCCCGCCTGCGACGCCAAGCGAGCCCGAATTGCCGATGGACACACCGCCTGCAGAAACGGCAGCCAAGACATGAGCGAACTCGACGACAGCAAAATGCCTTTGCTTGATCATTTGATTGAGCTGCGCAGCCGTTTGCTTTGGAGCTTCGCTGCGCTTGCAATTGCTTTTGCCATCAGCCTCTATTTCGCGCGACCGATCTTCGGATTTCTGGTGCAGCCTTTGCTCGCTTCAGGGCAAACGAAACTCATTTACACCGCGATATTCGAAGCGTTTTTTGTCGAGATTAAAGTCGCATTTTTCGCAGCCACCTTCTTCTCCTTCCCTGTGTTTGCCACGCAATTATGGCGCTTTGTAGCGCCGGGGCTCTACACCAAGGAAAAGAACGCGTTTCTGCCGTTTTTGCTCGCAACGCCAGTATTGTTCATAGTAGGCGCGTCGATGGCCTATTTTATGGCAATCCCCGTCGCGCTTGAATATTTGCTTGGCTTTGGCGGCACGGTTGGCGGTGTCGAGCAAGAGGCGTTGCCGGGCGTCGACAATTATCTCAATTTCGTGATGAAGTTCATTTTTGGCTTTGGCGTATCCTTCCTGCTTCCGGTGCTGTTGATGTTGCTGGAGCGGGCGGGGATCGTTACGCTGGAACAGCTTAAGAGCGCGCGGCGCTATGCCATTGTCGGCGCCTTCGCCATCGCCGCCGTTCTCACACCACCCGACGTTGTGTCGCAATTGTTGCTCGCGATCCCCTTGTGCATACTCTACGAGCTTGCCCTGATCGCCATCTGGTTCACCCGCCGCCGCCGCAAAAAGGCCGAGGCTGCTGCAGAAGCCGCGACGTAAATTATATGCGGGCGGAGACGGAATTTTCTCCTTCGAACTCCATACTCTGCAACGCCCTCCGTCACCCTGAACTTGGTTCAGGGTCCATTGTGCAGCGCCCCCAGAGCTAGAAAGATAAATAGACCCTGAACCAAGTTCAGG
>JAZKGS010000024.1:0-19984 GCA_040385805.1 Pseudomonadota bacterium
GATGGGGCCTTAGCTCAGCTGGTAGAGCGCTACACTGGCAGTGTAGAGGTCAGGGGTTCGACTCCCCTAGGCTCCACCAACCTTCGCTAAAGCTTCGGCTGGCAGGCCAGACCTCTCTGGCTGCAACTTCCGCTTCCCAAGTTTCGTCATGCTGATCTTGTTTCAGCATAACACGCGACGTTAGCCAGTTATCCCGACACGAGTTCGGGATGACGAAATCGTTTTGATAGTCTAAGGCCGCAATATGCATTTTCTTGATCAAGCCAAAATTTTTATCCGTTCCGGCGCAGGTGGCCCGGGTGCGGTCAGTTTTCGGCGGGAAAAATATGTGCAATATGGCGGTCCTGACGGCGGCAATGGTGGCAAGGGTGGCGATGTCATTTTTGAAGCCGTGGCCGGTCTCAACACGCTTATCGACTTCCGCTATGCGCAACATTTTAAGGCCATGCGTGGGATTCAGGGTATGGGCCGTGACCGTCATGGCGCTTATGGCGACGATCTTGTCATTCAGGTGCCTGTCGGAACGCAGGTGCTGGCTGATGACGAGGAACGCACGCTGTTGCTTGACCTGACCGAGGTTGGCCAGCGCGTTGTGTTTCTGCGCGGTGGTGATGGCGGCCGTGGCAACGCTTCGTACAAAAGCTCGACCAACCGTGCACCGCGCCAACACGGCCCGGGCTGGCCGGGTGAGGAAATGTACGTATGGTTGCGGTTGAAGTTGCTCGCGGACGCCGGCCTTGTCGGCATGCCGAATGCTGGCAAGTCCACCTTCATCAACCAGGTTTCCAATACCAAGGCGAAGGTTGGCGATTATCCGTTCACCACCACGCGCCCGCAGTTGGGCGTGGTCGACCATAAATCGCGCGAATTCGTGCTTGCCGATATTCCGGGCCTGATTGCGGGTGCTGCTGAAGGCGTTGGCATTGGCGACCGTTTCTTGGGCCATATCGAACGTTGCCGTATCCTCATTCACTTGATCGATGCAACGCAGGATGACCCTGTGGCTGCCTATCATATCGTATGCGACGAACTGAGCGAATATGGAGCAGCCTTGGATGAAAAGCCGCAGATCGTTGCGCTCAACAAGGGTGATTTGCTGGATCCGGAATTAATGGCTGACATCGCCGAGCAGCTTCAGGCCGCAGGGGCAAAGGACGTCATCGCGATTTCGGGTGCTACGGGACAAGGCGTTGACCTGGTCCTCGACCGGATATTGGAGGCGCTGCCTGCCAAGAGCGGAATCGAAGGCGCCAAGGCCGATGGCATTACCGAGGACGGGACATGGTCGCCGATCTGAACGCTGCATTCCCGCCAAAATCTTGCCCCTTATTGGTGGTCAAGGTCGGCTCGTCGTTGCTGGTGCAGCCCGACGGCAATGTGCGGCGGGAATGGCTTCAGACGCTTGTTGCGGATATCAGTGGGCGGCATAAGGCTGGGCAGCGGATCATAATCGTCACTTCAGGCGCAATCGCGCTTGGTGCCCGCCGCTTGGGTTTTGACAAGGGTGGCCGTGCCAGCCTTGCCGATGCGCAGGCAGCTGCGTCGGTGGGGCAGATTGTGCTGTCGGGCATCTGGGCCGAGCTTTTGGAAGGCCAGTCCTTGGCCGCAGCGCAGATGCTTGTGACGCTCGATGACCTTGAGGACCGCCGCCGTTATTTGAACATCGCCGCTACGCTTGATCGTTTGTTGGGGTCAGGCGCCGTGCCCGTCATCAACGAAAATGACAGCGTGGCCACCGAAGAAATCCGCTTTGGCGATAATGATCGCCTGGCCGCGCGGGTTGCACAAGCGGCTGGAGCCACGGGCGTGGTGTTACTCTCAGACGTCGATGGCCTGTTCGACCGCGCGCCACATTTGCCCGGCGCAGCGTTGCTGCCCGTAATAGAGAAGATTGACGGCCGCGTGCGGGTGATGGTGGCAGAAGGCTCCTCGTCCGGCATGGGTTCTGGCGGGATGGCGTCCAAACTTGACGCTGCCGACATCGCAACACGAGCGGGCATTGGCCTTGTGATTGCGTCTGGCCTGCGCGACCATGCGTTGTCAGCACTGGAGAAAGGCGGTCCTGCGACCTTCTTTACGCCCCGCGAAGGGGCTTCTGCACGCAAGAGTTGGCTTGGTGGTCGGTTGACGGTCAAGGGCCGGATTCGCGTCGACGATGGCGCGGTGCAGGCGCTCAGGAACGGAAGCAGCCTGCTCCCCGCAGGCGCTTTGTCAGTTGAGGGCGAATTCAAACGTGGCGACGTCATCGATATCAGCGCCGATGACGATATCGCCATCGCGCGCGGGCTTTCGGAATATGACGCGGTTGATGCCGCGCGGATTTGCGGGCATCGGTCAAGCGAGCTTGCCGCCATATTGGGCACTGTGCCGCGTTCCGTGCTTGTCCACCGCGATCAATTGGTCCTTTTGTGAAGACAGTCGCGTTGACAGGCGCGACAGGGTTTGTCGGGCGGATCACGCTCGACCGGCTGGTGGCCGCTGGCTGGCATGTGCGCGCATTGACCCGGCGGGACCAGCACAAGAAAGCAGGCGTCACTTGGGTACACGGGCGTCTGGATGATGTGGCAAGCCTCAACGAACTGTGCAAGGGCGCGGACGCCGTGTTGCACGTCGCTGGCGTCGTAAACGCGCCCGATGCGGCTGGGTTTGAAAACGGCAATGTGGCCGGCACCGCAAACATCATTGCCGCTGCGCAATCGGCGGGCATTAGCCGCTTCGTTGCTGTCTCGTCGCTTGCCGCCCGCCATCCGGCGCTTTCGATGTACGGCGCAAGCAAGGCCAAAGCCGAAAATCTGGTGACGACATCGTCGCTCGACTGGACTGTCGTCCGCCCGCCCGGCGTCTATGGTCCGGGCGATACAGAAATGTTCGATATGTTCCGCATTGCGGCCAAGGGCTGGGCATTGCTGCCGCCGCGTGGCCGCGTGTCGGTCATTCATGTTGATGATCTGGCGCGGTTGCTCGTGACGTTATTATCGGCGGAGGACGTGTCGAAATGCGTGTTTGAGGCGGATGACGGCACGCCCAATGGTTGGAGTCATGAGGCGTTTGCCAATGCCATTGGTGCGGCGGTCGGCCGTAACATCACGGCTTTGCACGCGCCGGGCTTTCTGCTGAAATTTGCCGGATGGGCGGACCGCGCAGTGCGCGGGTCGAAGGCTAAGCTGACGCCGGACCGCGCCAATTATCTTGCGCATCCCGACTGGACAATTGACCCCGAAGCCATGCCAGCGCCTCAATTATGGAAGCCCGAAATAGCAACACCAAAGGGGCTTACCGACACGGTGACATGGTATCGCAAACATGGCTGGATGTAGCGCCTTCACCTTGCCCTTTTGCCGCCTTATTCGCTTGCCATAGCGCAATTATATGGCGCAATGGCCTTCAATTATATCGAGGATTACCGAATGACTGAGCGAAGCGAAATGTTTGATCGCATGAAGGGCCTGATTGAACCATTTAACAAAAAAGGCGTCGAAGTTGCCGAGACAACAACCTTTGCGGGCGACCTTGAATGGGACAGCCTGACCGTCATGGATTTTGTGGCTGAAGTCGAAGACAGCTTTGACATCATCATCAGCATGAATTTGCAGGCAGAAATCGAAAATGTCGGCCAATTGGTCGATGCCGTGACCAAGCTGACTGCCGCTTAATTTTTTACGAGAGCCTTACATGACTGACTTATTTTCCAAATTTGACGCCTTAATCGCTCAGCGCGAAGGTCTGCTCGCCACTGGCGTGAAGGACCCGTTCAGCCTGGTGATGGAAGAGGTGAAATCGCCTACGGTAGCCGTCGTCAATGGCAAGGAAACCATCCTGCTTGGCACCTATAATTATATGGGGATGACCTTTGACGATGATGTCATCGAAGCGGGCAAAAAGGCTTTGGACGAATTTGGCGCTGGCACCACTGGCAGCCGTGTTTTGAATGGCACGTTTCAGGGCCACAAAGAATGCGAAGATGCGTTGAAGGAATTTTATGGAATGGACCATGCGATGGTCTTTTCCACAGGCTATCAGGCGAATTTGGGCATCATCAGCACGATTGCGGGCAAGGGCGATTATATCATCCTCGACATCGACAGCCACGCGTCAATCTATGACGGTTGCAAAATGGGCGACGCCGAAATCGTCGCTTTCCGCCATAACGATGTTGAGGCTTTGGAAAAGCGGCTGAAGCGTTTACCTGCCGATGCGGGCAAATTGGTGGTGCTTGAGGGCGTCTATTCGATGCTTGGCGACGTCGCGCCGTTGAAGGAAATGATCCGCGTTTCGAAAGAAGCTGGCGCGATGATCCTTGTCGATGAAGCGCACTCGATGGGCTTTATCGGCGAAAATGGCCGCGGCGTTGCTGAAGAACAAGGCGTCATGGACGATGTTGATTTCATCATCGGCACCTTCTCCAAATCAGTTGGCACGGTCGGCGGTTTTTGCGTGTCGAACCACCCGAAGTTTGAAATCATGCGGCTGGTCTGCCGTCCTTATGTGTTCACCGCTTCGCTTCCGCCCTCGGTTGTAGCCTGTTCGGCCACCAGCATCCGCAAGCTCATGCACAATGGCAATAAGCGCGCGCATTTGTGGGAGAATTCAAGAAACCTGCATCAGGGTCTGCGCGATTTGGGCTTTCAATTGGGGACGCCAAACGCACAAAGCGCTATTATTGCGGTGATCATGCCTGATTTGGAAAAGGGCGCGGCGATGTGGGCGGCGTTGCTTGAAAACGGGCTTTATGTGAACCTCGCTAGACCCCCTGCAACGCCCGCAGGTATGACCTTGCTGCGCTGTTCATTATGCGCCGAACATAGCAGCGAGCAGGTCGCCGACATTCTCGACCGCTTCGAACGCGCGGGCAAAGCCGTCGGGATCATCTGACAGCGAGGCCATGAACAGGCTTGACCGCAATGCCCGTGTATTGGCCGTCAGTTTCGCGGCGATGGCGGGGATGGTCGACGCCATCGGTTTTCTCGCCAGTGGCGGATTTTTCCTGTCCTTCATGAGCGGTAACTCCACGCGGTTCAGCGTAGGTTTGGTCGAAGGCGCGCCTTATGTGGGCATGGTGGTATTGTTGCTCTTGAGCTTTGTGGCCGGAGTCGTCGCGGGGTCGCTTATTGGCCGCAAAAACGGACTTGCGCACGCGCGGCGTCAGGCGTTTATCCTCATCATCATTTCGCTGCTTTTGTTTGCCGCGCCGTTGATCGCAGGCTCTGGATATCTGCTCGTCGGCTTATGCTTCGCCGCCTTTTGCATGGGGCTTGAAAACACGCTTTTTGAACGTGAAGGGTCGGTATCCTTTGGCCTCACTTATATGACGGGCGCGCTCGTTAAAATCGGGCAGGGGCTTGCGACATTGATCAGCGGTGGGGCGCGGTTGGAATGGGTGCCCTATCTTTTGCTGTGGCTTGGCCTTGTCAGCGGGGCGGCGATTGGTGCGATGATGTTCGGCCTATTCGGGCTAAACAGCCTTTGGTTGCCAGCGGGCTATGCAGGTGTTTTCGCGCTTGTATTGCTGGTGTCGCGCGACCGCTTGAGCCTTTAACGCACAGCGCCTTTGGCCAGAAGCTTTGGGACGAGAAATAAGGCTGCAACCAAAGGCCATTTGCGCTGCCATGGTCGAATGATGATCTGCGTCCCTGCATGGCGATTGATCTTCCACGCCAGATAATCAATCCCGCCCGCATAGGTAAATGCGGCCTTGGCTAGCCGGGCAACCGTCAACAACTTGCCGCGACGGCGCAAGCCCGGCCAGCGGTTTCTTTCTTGCGCAATCCTGCCATCGACGTCCGGCAGCAACATAATTTTGTCGCCGCGCAGTTCGTTGGCTATGTTGGTATGATGCAACGCAGCGGTGCCAAAGCGTGCATAGCGTTCGGGGTCGAACGCGATTACCGACGACGGACGGTCTTTGCGTTCAGCGCGCAACTCGGCGCTGTAGGTCATTTGAAAGCCTGATTGCCACAAGTCGAGCACATCAACCTCGCGTTCGACAAAAGCGAGCGCAGCATTCAGCAATGTCGGCGCCGCACCTGATATGGCCATCACTGCCGATTGCCGGGCGGTTTCATCAGCGCACCAAACGAGCCGTGAAGGCTGTGCAAATCGTGCCCAGACCGACACGGCAGATGCGGCGGGCCGGTTAAGATCGTGGAAATCGGCTTCGCTCAATATCGCCACTTTGGCGATCAGGTCCCCAAACTGAAACGGAAAGACATTGGGCGGCAAGCGCCTGTTCCATGTCGCCAGCCAGCTCTTACCGTAGGCCGCCTCATAATCCGAAACAATCAGGTAGAAATCGAGCATTTGCCCTTGTAATTGCTCCGAACGCAAGCACGAACCGTAGAACAATACCGCGCGTGCGGCCTTGCCATATTGCGCGGCGATATGCGCGGCAAAATCGCCCACACCGGCCTGCACAGGCACTGCCAATTCTTCAGCAACAAGTTTTGTTAGCGAGAGCATATCGGGGGGCCTTAGCCGCCTTTATGGGTGCTTGTTAAGCCGCGAGTTTCAGGAAAGGCACAGGCGGCGTCGAACGCAGCACAATTGGGCTGCCGCGATGCGCCTCAAACACTTCGCCGTCCAGAACTACACTGCTTTGCTCGCTGTCGATACGAATGACATCGCCTTGTTGGAAATGCACACCGCTCATCGTGGTTTGCCCCAGTTTGCCGCGCAGCGACGCGGCAATCATTTTGAGCATGGCCATCGGCTTTTGGTCCACCGCGAGAAATTTCATCAGCCCGCGCTGCTTGCTATTGCCAGCCTGACCCCCGAGCAAAAGCCTTTCCAATGTCGTGACAATCAGCACGGAGAATGTGCCATGCAGTTCGCCATTGCGGATGAACGAGATGCTGACCGGCTTCGATCGTTCGGGCAGGAAGCTTGCCTTGACGCTGACGATTGCGGAAAACATGACGGCAATTACGGTCAAAAAATGGCTAAGACCATTGGGCAGGCCCAAGGGGTAAATTTTATGCCGGCAATATAAAATTGTTTCGGCAAGTCCAGCGCCACCGAGGAACATCCCAAGCACGGGTCGTGCGCCCTCGCTGCCATGGCTGAGGGCAATGAGTTCACGTACGACAATATGCTTCGACAGATCGCCCTTCGCGACCTGTATGATGCGCTCAAGCGCCTCAAGCGGATCACCCTCCGAACCCAGGTCGAGCGCAATCAAATTGGTCTTACCGTTCGGCAGGACCGCCACCGGCGGCGGTGTGCCTTCAAAATGGCCACCATGGTACAGCTCGGTCAAAGCCGACTGCACCGTGCCATCGCCGCCATTGATGACCAGCACCTTTGGTTTCACGCGGGCAATCATTTCCAGCGCTTTGGCAATCTGGCCGATTTCCTCGACCTCATAATGGAATATATCCGGGTTTTTGGCGCAATACGTTCGAACCGCCGGCAACAATGACCTGTTGCCGGTTGAATTCGGGTTCGAAAGGAGCGCAACTAAAGCCAAATACTATCCTCACATATATTTCAGGTTGACGGTGATCCGGGTGACACCCGGTCCAGCCTGAAAAGCAACCTTGTTCACCGAAGGCTTACCCAAGTTCAATATACTGATGCTTGGATTGTTCGAAAACCCGCCGCCATCCTGGCTAATGTCGGTCTTGCCATTGCCATTGCGGTCATGCCGAACGGCGATTCCATATTTGCCTTCGGACGGGACCGGAATACAAATATTCATGCTGCCTGTATTCGCGCGGCTTTCCACACGATGCAGCCAGCGGCCCTTTGCCAGCCATGCACCTGGGCTAGCGGGATAGGATTGGACGCGGATTTTCCCGCTCGATTCCTTCACGCCGCGCACATTGACGAGCACAGCAGGCCCATTGCCTGATGTGCATCGCGACATATCATTATTCAGCTCTTGGCCCGCCACAGCCGTGCCCGAAACGAGCACCAAACCAGCCATAGCCACATGGGCAACACATTTTTTCATTTCAAAACTCCTGGAACTTTATGTCTGTTATCCGCGCTTTTTCGGATAGCATCGATATTGCCCCTGAACCTGTAAGCGTCTATCGGGTCAGTTTGCGGCCAAATTAGGGTGACAGGGCGACCATAAGTTGAAATTTATTACTGCCACTGACCGCTATATCTTCCGGCTTGTAATGTTGCCGTTGCTGGCGACGCTCGCGATTGCTGCATCCTTGCTGTTGCTGGAAAAGATGCTGAACCTGTTCGACTTTGTCGCGGCAGAAGGTGGACCTGTTAGTGTGGTATGGCGGATGCTCGCAAACCTCATGCCTGAATATTTGTCCCTGGGCATTCCCATTGGCTTGTTGCTGGGCATATTGCTGGCGTTCCGGCGTCTCGCAACTTCCTCTGAACTCGACATTTTCCGGGCGGTGGGCATGAGCTATTTCCGGCTACTGCGCGTGCCGTTCATGCTCGCCGTCACGCTGGCCGCCGTCAATTTCGCCATCGTAGGCTTCATGCAACCAAGTGCGCGCTATCTTTATGAAGAGCTGCGATTTGAACTTCGTTCGGGTGCTTTTGGCGCAAAGGTTCGGGTAGGTGAATTCAACAATGTCGGCAAAAATCTGACCGTCCGAATTGATGAAAGCCGAAATAACGGCAATGAATTGTCGGGCATGTTCGTTTTTGCGCAAAGCAACAGCGGCCAAACAATTGCGGTGACCGCAGAGCAGGGCCAATTTCTGCGCACCGATGATCCCGATACGATATTATTGCGCCTTGAAAAAGGTACGTTGGTCCATGACGCTCCAAATTATAAAACGCCGCGCGTCCTGAGCTTCACCAGCCACGATGTTCCAATCCCGTTGCCGCAAATCGAAAATTTCCGCACCCGTGGGGGTAAAGACCGCGAATATCTAATCACTGAACTAATGCAAATTGGCGGCGATGCGCAAAAACCGGCGCTTGAACGCAACCGCGCGTGGGCCAATTTCCATTTCCGCTTGGTCGAGGTCGCGATGATGCTCTTGCTGCCATTGCTTGCGCTAGCGCTGGCAATCCCTCCGAAGCGGTCGACCTCGGCGCTTGGCGTGTTTTTGTCGATTGTGATGGTGGTGACCTACCACAAGATCAACGAATATGCCGAAAGCGTTGGCGGCATGGGCGTTGTTGACCCGTTTTTTGCCTTGTGGGTGCCATTTCTGGCGTTCGCAGCGCTGATTCTATGGATGTATCATGTGATCGCACATGTGCCCGGCGGGCAGCCAATCGGCGCACTTGAAGTGTTCGCAGCCAAGGCTGGCAAATCGTTGAAGCGGATGTTCCGTTTCGGCCGAAAATCGCGGCTGGCGACCATTGGTATGCCTGCACCGACGGCGGAGTCATAAGCCATGCATTTCTTCCCCTCGCGCAACATCACCATATACATGGCCAAATTGTTCGTCGTTCGCAGTTTTGCCGTGCTGATGATGCTGGTGCTGATATTGATGACACTTGATCTGCTGGGTGAGAGCGGTAAGATTTTGTCTGTTCCGGGAAATGACCAAGGTGACGTTCTGCATTATGTCTCCATGCGTGCGCCGCAGATCATCGCGCGGTTCCTGCCCTTCTCCGTCTTGCTTGGGACTTTGATCACCTTTGCGGGCTTAAGCCAGCATAGCGAGGTTGTTGCGATGAAGGCAGCCGGGCTATCCGCGCATCAGATTTTGGCGCCGATGTTTGTCGCCAGCCTTGGCGTTGCGTTGATGTCTTTTGTCTTCAACGATGTTGTCGTTGCGCCGAACACTGCGCGGTTGAAAGTATGGCAAACGGCGGAATATGGGGCGGTGGCGCCAGATTCTGATACGCGCAACAATGTCTGGGTGCGCGAGGGTGATGACCTTATTAACGCAGGTGACGTGAAAGGCTCCGGCGATGCTACGGTGCTTGAGGACGTCCGCATCTATTTGCGCGCTAATGGCGGATTGCGCCAAGTGATTACCGCAACGCGCGCGCGCTACACCGGCGATGCGTGGCGACTTGAGGAGGCAACGTCTTTCAATGTCGCGACCACGATGGAAACCGAAAGCGACAACCTCGTGATCGGAAAGGGCATAACGCCAGACAGGTTTAATCTGGTCAAGGTTGATGGCGACAGCCTTGCCTTCCTGCCGCTGATGCGCGCCATTGATGATTTAAAGGCCGCTGGACGCCGCACGGACAATTTGGAAGGCATATTATGGCACAAGCTGTCCGGGCCGCTGTCGACGTTGTTGATGCCTCTGCTGGGGGCAGTTGCGGCCTTTGGCCTTGCGCGTTCGGGCGCACTCTTTTTGCGCGCTGTTATTGGCATGGCCTTGGGCTTTACCTATTTTGTCGCCGATAACTTTGCCTTGGCGATGGGCAATCTGGGTGCCTACCCGCCATGGATTGCGGCGTGGGGGCCGTTCTTGTTATTCTTCTTGATAGGCGAGACGGTCTTAGTCCGCACCGAAGAATGAGACGAACGCGGTGAGCGGCCCGTTGGAGGATGCGCTGGTCCCGCCAGCGCCCGCCGTGAGCAATCAAGAGGTCGCCAAGGGCGCTGGCCTCGCCGCTTTGTCCCGCCTTGGCGCGCTGATCGAAGTGGTGGCCCAGCCTGCCTACACATGGATGTTCGGGATTACGGGCTATGGCGTTTACGTCGTGCTGTGGGCGGCTATCAACATTTTGGCGAACATATTGGACCTGGCGATGGGACAAGCGCTTCAGCGGATCGTGCCATCTGAATCGTCCGAGGAACGCCAACATGGCGCAGTGAAATTCGCTTTGCTCATGGGAACGGGGTTGGGCATCGTCGCAGCGTTGGCGATGACCTTTTCGGCAGATTGGCTTGCGAGCCATGTTGCAAGCGCGCCGGAACAAGCCAGCAGAATACCCGCCGCAATTGCGTTGTTCGCGTGGAGCTTGCCACTATGGATTTTCGTCGAAATCGCGACTGCTGCGGCGCGCGCCAAACGCGCCTTTGGTCCGGAAATCCGGCTGCGGATATTCTGGGAGCAACTGGCGCGATTGGTTTTCGCGGCTGGATTTTTTGCCTTCGGCTTTGACCTGTTGGGCCTACTACTTGGCCACATGCTGTCGCTGGCTTTGACCGCAATATTGTCAGCGCAGTTGTTGGGTCGTTATTATGATCTCCGCTTGATGCTGCACGCGCGGATGCCGGGTGTGTTGCGCAAGGCTGTGCTGGGTAGCGGTGCAGCGATGTTGCCGCCTGCAATTGCCCGGCGGGCGTATAATGACTTGCCGCCGATTTTGCTGAACCTCATGGTGCCCGGCGCGGCAGGGGCCACGGCTGCGGCATTATACGGCATCGCCCGCAAAATTGCCTCGCTGCCGCTGATCGTTCGCCAGTCGTTCCTTTATGTGCTTTCGCCGCTTGCGTCGGCGCAGGCCGCCATCGATCGTAATGCGATGCTTCCCATGTACCGGTTTTCCACACACATGTCCTTGTTGTTGGCGGTGCCGCTGGCAGGCTTCCTCATTCTCGTCGCGTCGGACATTCTCAGCGCATTTGCGCCGGGTGCTTCAGCGGCATTGCCGGTTTTGGTCATACTGCTTGCAGCGCGAGCGGGGGAAGCGGTGATCGGGCCAGCAACGCCCATTGTGGAAATGGTCGGGCATCGCGCCTTGCCCTTGCTCAACAGCATGATTGGGCTTGTCATCTGGCTGGTGCTCGCGCTTTGGCTCGTGCCAGCTTATGGCGCAATGGGGATGGCGATTTCCGTGTCAGTAGCGGTTGTGGTGACGGCTTGGGCAGCGGTTGTCGAACTTCGGGTTAGCGACAAGTTGACCCCCTTTGGCACCGGTTTTTGGCGCGCAGCCGCCGCGAGTATCAGCGTTTTTGCAGCTCTGTGGCTTTTGGGCGAAGCGCTTGCGCCCTTTGGCGCGCCCGTGCGGGCCATTGGTTTATTGTTGCTTTTCTGGCCTTTATTATGGCTTGGCTTGCGATATGGATTGGCGGATGAAGACAAGGCCGCATTGGGCAAATTCGGCAAGCGCCTGCGTTTGTAATCAGGCGCCTAAAACATAAAGTTTCAGGGATAGTATATGTCAAAAATCAACATTCGCCCGGTTTCAACAAAGGCTGACACACAAGCCTTTGTTGATCTGCCTTTTCGACTTTATGCGAACGACCCCAACTGGGTGCCGCCGTTGAAAAGCGATGTTATGGCGACAATTACGCCAGGCAAAAACCCGTGGTTCGAACATGGCGAGGCGCAACTGTTTCTGGCCGAGCGTGACGGGCGTGTCGTTGGCCGCATCTCTGCGCATCTGGACCATCTGGCGTTGAAGCAGCCGCCTGAGCAAGGCATGGGGCCGGGCGTGGGCAATTGGGGTTTTTTCGAAGCCGAAGATGCCGATGTAGCCAAAATGCTCATTGAAACCGCAGAAGAGTGGCTTCGGACCAAGAATATGACTCGTGCGCTTGGGCCATTGAGCCTGTCGATCTGGGAAGAACCCGGGTTGTTGGTGCAAGGTCATGATCACCCGCCAACGGTGCTTATGGGTCATCACAACCCGGCCTATGGCGCGTGGATTGAGACGGCAGGCTATGCCGGTGTCAAAGACCTCTACACATACGAGATACCTATCGACGTTCCATTTCCGCCCTTGGTGCAGCGCATTGTCGCATCGGGCGAGCGGAACGAACGGATCGTCATTCGCAAGGTCGATAAGGCCAATTTCGACGCCGAAGCCGCGATCATATTGTCGATCCTGAACGATGCATGGAGCGGTAATTGGGGCTTCGTGCCCATTACCGACGCTGAGGTCGCCCATACTGGCAAGCAGTTGAAGCCCATTGTGTTCAACGACCTGATCCGCATTGCCGAGGTGGATGGGGAACCTGTGGCATTCATGATGACATGGCCCGACATCAACGAGAAGATCGGCACCTTTGGCGGGTCATTATTCCCGTTCAATTGGGCCAAACTGCTTTGGTGGCTGCGCGCGCCGAAGGTCCGCACGATGCGGGTGCCATTGATGGGCGTCGTCAAGAAATTGCAGGCGACGCGCATGGCAAGCCAGCTGGCGTTCATGCTGGTCACGTATATCCGCGAGGATGCGACCGGCAAATTTGGCGCGACGCGTGGCGAGTTTGGCTGGGTGCTCGATGACAATGGACCTATGCGCTCGGTCGGTGAGGCCATTAATGGCAAGATCAACAAGACATATCGCATCTACGAAAAGCAGTTGTGATGTACCTTCGCAGGGACAGCCAATGCCCTGAAGAACGAATTTGACTCGCGCCTATCGCCTTGATGCGCCGTCCAGTGCCATATCCGAGGCTTTTGGCGCGCAGCATGGCCCGGATCCATGGGGCGGCGGTGATTTGCGGCCCGGTGAATTTGCACCTGTCATCGTTCGGTCGGCGAAAACATCGCAGCGCGTCATCCGGCCAATGGTCTGGGGATATCCTGCACCCAACAGCTTAACCCCATCTGGCGAAGTCCAGTGGGTAACGACCGTCCGCAACACGGCCAGCCCTTTCTGGATTGGCAATTTGCGGCATGTGGAGTTGCGTTGCCTAGTCCCCGCTACGGCGATTATCCGTCCAAAGCCGGATACCCCCGCACCGGCAATGTTCGCGATGGCCGGGATCTGGCGGGACCTGACCGACATGCCTGTCTTCGCGATTATCACTGTGGAGCAAGGCAAGCACGGCACGCCTTTGGTCCTCGATGGTCCGCAGCAACAGCGTTGGCTGACGGCGGAGTGGAAGGACGCCTGTCAATTGCTAGTCCCTCATGAAGCGGAACCCAAGACATGTGCGTAGTGTCGGTCGCCTGGAATGCCCATCCACGTTGGAAATTGGTCGTCGCAGGTAACCGGGACGAATTTCATGCCCGTGATGCTGCGCCGTTGGTGGCGTGGGCAGAAAATTCGTCGATCATTGCCGGTCGCGATATGTTGTCGCAAGGCACATGGATGGGGGTGAGCCGTCATGGGCGCTTTGGAGTTGTTACGAATATCCGTGATCCACAAGGGCCAGACCCACAAAAGGCATCCCGTGGTGCGCTTGTCACGGATTGGCTGGCAAAAGGACAAATGCCGGAGACGATCGACAGGTTCAATCCGTTCAACCTGCTGATGGGTGATCAGCACGGCCTTTATTTTTTATCGAACCGCCCTGCCGACCTTCGTTATTCCTTGGAGAGCGGTATTCACGGTCTTTCCAATGCTATCAAAGGTGAACGCTGGCCACGCAAAGAACGCCTGAACCTCGCGGTTGCAAGCTGGCTTGATGGCGCGGCAGACGATCCCATGATGTTATTTGATTGCCTTGCTGACACCCAATCGGACCATGACGATGCGCACCCGGTATTCATTCGCAATTCGGTTTACGGCACGCGATGCAGCACAATATTGGCGGTCGAACGCGATGGAACCGGATCTCTTGTGGAGCGTCGGTTTGATGGCGAGGGAACATATACAGGAGAGACCAGCGTTACCTTTCACTGGTTTATGTGAATAGTTAAGGGAACTGCCTTTCCATATCTGCGTTTGCACCTTTCCACCTAGGAAAGGATGTGCCTGTGACCGATACTGATAATAGCCGACCCATTGGCGCCACACCGATAACCGATGCTGCCGCAGCCAGCGCGCCTGCATCCAATGCAACAGACTCTTCGGCCTATCCCGCTGCAGTCAGCAGCAATGCCGATCTGCGGACAAAGGAAGATGATGACAGCGACGCTGCAATGACGGCCACCGGTGCTGACATCGATAACGACCATGCCGATGAAAGCCCGGTGAACCGCTCGGAGGATGCACCAGAGAATTTTAACAGTGAACAAGATGACGAGGCCGCGCAGGCGCAGACTGTATCTGACGACGCCATCCGCGGCATGGCTGACCGCGCCTCTGCTTATGAGAGCGACCATGGCGGATCCACCAATCCAGCGCAGATCGAACCTGATGACGCGCAGGATGTGGTCGATCATATGAACCAGATGGAACGCAGCGGCAAGATCGACATGGATGCCTATCGCGGCGAGCGTAGCGACGATGATGAGCCCGAAACATTCGGCGAGGGCGCTTTGGAACCCGACGACGTCGACAGCCACGGAAATCGCGGAGGAAGCAGCTACTAATTCGAGACCAGTTTTCCTGAGGTGGCTGAACAGCCACCAAAAGGAGCGGAAGGGCCCGTTCCCCGAAAGGGGGGCGGGCCTATCTGTTTAATGTTTGATGACGTCGGTCAACGTGACGGCCATCATGACGATGGTGAAAGAAACGATCATACCAGTGAAAATGGCGACTGCGGGAATTTGTAGAACATCCATGTCAGAACCCTTCATTTAAGAAGGACCTTATGGCCCGCCAAAGCCGATTAAGCTTTGATCTGCGTCAAATGCCCGACGATTGCCTGCATCGGTAAGTCAGCGTAAATATGTGGGAAAAGAGCCCCGCCGCGAGACGCCTCCCATTTAACGCTGTCTTGCACACAGGCGAGATCAACCTCGGCAATCACCAGCCCGTCTTGCCCGGCAAAATGCTTGTCGAGCGTACCTTGCACCTGATCCTGCGTGGACAGATGTATATAACCATCGGCCAGATCGACTGGCGCGCCTTGAAAGACATCATCAGCTTGGAACTGCGCCCATTGCTCTGCGGTGAGGATTTTGAATGCGGTGGCGGGATGCTGCGTGTTTTCCATAAGGCACCCATGTCCAAATCCAACCTTAAGGGCAAGATCGTTTCGCGACAGAGGCCAACCGTGTCCATTATGTCACAGTATTCTTGTTGTTTTATATTCATGAAACTATCCGGGCCGACAGGGGCTTTGGTGGGTGGCGTCACAATGATGACGTCAGTTTGACTGAAAATGGATTATCAAAATGCGTAAACTCCTAATTGGTGCAGCACTCCTCTCCACTGCACTTGCAACCCCGGCCTTCGCGCAGGAAGCAGCCCCCTTCACAGGACCTCATATCGAAGCTCTCGTTGGATATGACGATGTCGCCGACGGCGATGGCAATTTGATGTACGGCGTAGCTGCAGGTTATGACTTTCAACTCGGCGGCGTCATTGCCGGTATCGAAGGCGAATTTGCCGATTCCGACGTTAAAGGCACTGCTAATGATCTGGTCATGACCGGCGACTCGTTCCGGTTGAACACTGACCGTGATCTGTATGTCGGTGCACGTCTTGGCTTTGCCGTCACGCCGTCGACCATGATCTATGCCAAGGGTGGTTACACCAATGCAAAGTTCGAAGGCCGTTTCGACAATGGCACAGGCACGATTTTCAACAATGGTGTAACAGCAGACGGCTACCGTCTGGGCGCCGGGATTGAACAAAAGTTCGACCTGTTTGGACCAAGCGGATTTATCAAGGCGGAATATCGTTATTCCAACTACAAGAATCTCGACATTGGCCAGAATGATTTCGATCGTGAAATCGACGTTGATCGTCACCAAGCCGTTGTTGGTCTGGGCGTCCGTTTCTAATTAGAACGACGCCGCTGGCTCATCTAAAAATCAAGAACCGCCGGGCGAACCCCGGCGGTTTTTTGATGCCAATAATCGTGCTACATGCATTCGGTGCATAATGTAGCCTCGGGCAATGCAGCGAGCCGCGCTGGCGATATGGCCGCACCGCAAGAAAGGCAGTCTCCATAATGGCCAGCATCAATCCGCCCGATTGCCGCACGCACGGAAGCTATTTCTTGTAATACGATGTTGTCCTCGGCTGCGAGCAAATCTTCATCCTCGATCTCGTTGGCTTGCTCTTTGGAATCGGCGCTTAACGGTTGTGTTAATTCACCTTCAATGCGCCCAACGCGCGCCCCAAGCATTTCGAGGCGTTCAGCAAGCTGTACCCGAACGGCGTTTGTGTCGATCATGATGCGGCCGCCTGTCCTGCGCTAAGCATTTGGGCGACTTCATCCAACAACGACAAACGCTCTTTCTTTAAGGTTTCGGTCCGGTCATCGGATGCGGCTTCAATGCCGCTGTCTATGCGGTGAATCTCCCGGTTCAATACATGGTATCGGTCGGCCAAGGCCGCGAAATGTGGGTTGCCCACTTTCAGATCGTGGATTTTCTGGGCAGCCTCGGGAAATTCCTCGTGCAGTTCATGTGGCGTATGAGACATGCGATATCCTTTCTTCGTTGGTGTTGCGCATAAGACTATCGCGCACGGCGCTGACTTGCCTTGCGCTGGATCAAAGATCGCAACTTAATTTGATCGACGCGCTTTGCTCCGATTCAGATGCAACCTGCCGCGACTTTAACCAGGTGTTGAGCCTAACATGTAAAGTATGGTAACAAACGCCAGCAGCAGCGAAGCGTCGGCGACGTTCCGACGCGGCCGGCCTGCTGTCCCGCGCAAAAGGTCCAGTGCAGCTATGACTCGAATGATCCCGCTTACCCTTATGCTTTCGGCCGCCACTTTTTGGGGCGTCTGGACATTGTCCGGGCCTGCTCCCGTCGTGGCCTTTGCCGCCAGCGCGGCGGACTCCGAGGCCGCATCCTTTGGTATGTGCAAAAGCGGCGGCGGAACGAACTGCGTCGTCGATGGCGACACAATCTGGTATCGCGGCACCAAGATCCGCATTGCCGACATCGACACGCCTGAAACTCATCAATCGCGCTGCCCGGCTGAGGCCGAACGCGGCGCAGCGGCAACCCGGCGGATGCACCAATTGGTCAACGCAGGGCCCTTCACCTTGCAAAGCATTGACCGCGACGAAGACCGCTATGGCCGCAAGCTGCGTATCATCACGCGCGGCGGGGAAAGCCTTGGCGACATATTGGTCGAAGAGGGGCTCGCCCGCTATTATGAAGGCGGTCGGGGCAGCTGGTGCTAACCGCTTAAGCGAACGTATGTGTGTTGACCGCTGCTGTCATGCGGCGCAGTCTGCGGGCCATGTGCAACCATTACCACAACATCCCCGGCGCGCGGCATTTGCTGCAAACCTGGCGCGAATATATTTCGTGGAGCATTGATGCCGAAAGCGCGCCAGATGTTGCGCTGAATGAAGACGTCTGGCCCCGGCGTGAGGCTGCGGTGGTGCGTCATCTCCCCGAAAGTAAAGGCGCCATCATCGACCAGATGGTCTGGGGCGTGCCGTTGTCGCTACCCGGCAAGCGCGCTGGCACGACCGTGACCAAATATGTCACCAACGTCCGCAACCTGAATAGTCCATTTTGGAGGTCGATGCTCAATAAGCCCGCGCAACGCTGCCTCGTGCCCTTTAGCAGCTTTGCCGAGCCGCAAATCGGGGCAGGGCGCGCCGAACATTGGTTTAGCATCAAAGACCGCCCCGTGGCCGCCTTTGCAGGTGTGTGGCGCTGGTCAGCGGCCACTGGCCCAGCCGCCAAGCAGGCAAAGCCAGGTGACCTGTTGAACAATCTGGAGGATGCAGGCGAAAGCGAGAGCGTGACGAATGCCCCGCCCGTCAAAGTCTTCGCCTTCCTCACCTGCGCGCCAAACCCCTTGGTCGCGCCGCTGCATCCAAAGGCGATGCCGGTTATATTGCAGGAGGCGGATTATCAGGCGTGGCTCACCGCCGATTGGGCCGACGCCGAATCGCTCGTCACGCCCTTTCCTAGCCAGTTGATGGCCGTGGAATGACTAACGCCGGCCCAGACGGGCAACAATCGTTACGAAAAACGCCGTTGACCAACCGAGCAACAGCAAGCCGTTAATCCCCTCAATCGCCGCCACCAGCCGCCATTCGGGCACAATATAGCGGTCGTCAAAGCCAATCCCGGCATAGCTGATCGTCGAAAAATACACCGCAGTCTCAAGGTTATCCACCGCACCAAGGCCGCTATACAAGAATGCATAAAGCCAGATCTCTATGCCGTGCAGCACAAACAGCGCCAGCACCAAAGCCAGCGTAAATCCCATTGTGCGTGGCGATAGGCTTGGAACATGGTGCGCGCGCTCGACCTGCACCTCACCGATCAGCATGCGTCCAAGAAGAGCAATGCCAAAACCGTGAATGATAACAGTGACCACCACCATGATGGTGGAAACGGTAAGCTGAATAATCATGCGACCTGTGTCGCACGAAACGCGCCAGCGTGAAAGCGTGATGAAACTTGACCTGAAATGTAGTATGGCACGGGTTCAACGCGCAGTTTGAGGGGGAACTCGATATGAATCCGAACAAGGCATTATGGGAAAAGGGTGACTTCACACAGCTGGCCGCGTGCATGCGCGACAGCGGCGCTGATCTGATAAACAGTCTTGGCGTCGGACCTGGCATCCGCGTACTCGATTTGGGCTGCGGTGATGGCACCACCGCCATACCTGCGGCGCAGGCTGGCGCTCAAGTGCTTGGCGTTGACATCGCGAGCAATCTGGTCGCCGCCGGTAACGCCCGCGTCAAGGATCTGGAGCTAACCAACATCGCGTTTCAGGAAGGTGACGCGTCCGCGCTCAATGATCTTGCCGATGACAGCTTTGACCTGGTGGTCAGCATATTCGGCGCGATGTTTGCGCCCCGCCCACAGGACGTGGCAAAGGAAATGGTGCGCGTCACCAGACCCGGCGGCCGGATCGTGATGGGCAACTGGATTCCCGGCGACCCGACCTTGGTCGCGCAAGTGCTGACCATCAGCGCAGCCTATTCGCCGCCACCACCCGAAGGATTTATTAGCCCGATGTTGTGGGGCAAAGCAGACGAGGTTCGCGCCCGATTTGCAGCCGCAGGCATAGCCGACGCCGCCATCGCTACCTCGCGTGAAATCTATACCTTCCGTGCCGATGGCCCTCCACGTCACTTTGTCGACCTGTTCCGCACCTATTACGGCCCAACGATGAATGCGTTTGAGGCCGCAGAAAGGGATGGCCGTGCCGATGCCCTCTATGAAGAGTTGGTTGCCCTATACGAACGCGAAAATGTCAGCACCGACCCACAACGTACGGAAATACCTGCGGCATTCCTGAAAGTGGTTGTCGACGTTCCCTGAACGTGTGTTCCGGCTTACAATCGCGACATGGACACCGCGCATTCCCACCCAGCCAAAGCAGGCGCGATTTATTTCGCTTTGATCTTCGGCCTTGGCTTCGTGCTGGGCAC
>JAZKGS010000025.1:0-4733 GCA_040385805.1 Pseudomonadota bacterium
CCAAGCTGGTCTAGGTAGGTCGGGTACCGTGCCGCGTCGTAATAATATTTGCTCAGCTCTGGTTTGTAGCGGGCCATGATTTCGGCGTTGATCTCGATCGCAGGTTTGTCGGTCGGACTAATCATCGGCAGATACTTCTGCGTCTTAGTTTGGACGTTCGTGAAGTAATCCGTTGCTGCCTCGCGCAGCTTGGCATCGGTGAGAAGATCAAGCGTCGTCATAGCGATGACCTTTGCACCCGCTACTACGCCCTTGTGCGCAATGGGAGTTGCCATGGCGATCGCATCAGTCCAGTTGTGGCCGGGCAGTTCCGGAATGTTGGATGGATAGCGGATGGTAATCGTCGGCACCGTCCATGACACGTCGCCGATGTCGTCGGACCCTCCGCTCTTGGGTTCCGCCAACGGCGGCTCAAACTTCTTGAGCGCAATAGCAAGCCCTTCCTGCTTTTCTGCCTTGGCATTCTTTTGGACGAGTTTGGCGAACGCCTGTTCGCCTTCAGTCCATTTCGGCAATCCAACTGCTTTAATATTGGCATACGCTGCTTCAGCAATTGGCCGATTGAAGTGCCTTGGCGCCGCTGTACCAATAATTCGGCGCGTCACTATTGTGTCCGTCATCTTCGCTGCGGCGTCTGCAATAACATTACCAATGTCGAAGCTGTTCTGGATTCCCTTAAAATCCTGTTCACGGAAGAAATACCAGACCGACGCCACAGAGGGCACGACGTTCGGTTGGTCGCCACCGTCGCTGATGACGTAGTGTGAGCGTTGCTCGGGGCGTAGATGCTCACGCCGCATATTCCACCCCATGTTCATCAGTTCGACGGCATCAAGTGCCGAGCGACCACGCCACGGCGCACCAGCCGAATGCGCGCTTTCGCCATTGAACGTATATTTGACCGATACCAGGCCGGTCCCCAACGGCTGGCCCCATGCGGTTTCGAGGTTACTGCCGACATGGGTGAACAGAACCGCGTCGACGTCTTTGAATACGCCATCGCGCACCATGAAAGCCTTACCTGCAACCAGTTCTTCGGCGACCCCTGGCCAAAGCAGCAGGGTACCTGCAATGTTGTGACGCTTCATAAGATCCCGTACCGCCAGCGCGGCGACGATATTGACCGCCTGACCTGAATTATGCCCTTCACCATGCCCCGGGGCCCCGGCGACCAGCGGTTCGCGCCATGGAATGCCTGGTTTCTGGTTTGCCTTCGGAATACCGTCGATATCGCTTCCAAGCGCAATTACCGGGCCGCCCGTGCCGTTGGTCCAGCGGGCAACCCAACCGGTTGGAAGTCCGGCCACGCCGCGTTGTATCTCAAAGCCCTCCTTCTCCAGGATGCCGGTCAGATACTTCGCGGTCTCGTGTTCTTGGAAAGCGAGTTCGCTGAAACTGAACAGCGAGTCGTTGATCTCCTGCGCCATTTTGGCGCGTGCCTCGACCTCTGCCACCGATTGAGACTTAAGTTTGCTGACGGGAGGTGCCGCAGATGCGGCGACTGCTATGCTGCAGAAAAACATCCCCGCGACCGCTCTAATAATGGACGTTTGCCTAATCATAATGCTCTCCCACGCATATCCCGAACCATGGTTATCGATCCAACACCATGAAAGCAACACGCTGATCAATACGACTATCGGATGGGGCGTGCGGACCGGGACAGCTGTGATTGGGCCGTTAGTGAAATTTCTGCCTTTAAGCGCCACTGTGCTTAAAGCGGAGGCCTGTAGGGGGGCAAAGGGTTAGGTTGGAAGCACCCAGCAGTGGCTGCTGCCGGCGTATCGAGGCGGAATTACGGCCCTGAAGGGATCAGGGTGATTTCGGTTTGGCGTCCATCAATGTAACGCACATTTTTGCCATCAAAGAATGCGTTCTCTTCACTGCGGAAATCTACCCGTTGCCCGCCCCATTCGGGTACGGCGGCATAGCTCGTAAGTTCGATTGACCACGCAGTATTGGCGGTGATCAATCCGCTGCCGCGGGGATCGTCGTTTTGGTTGTCCCAGAAACCGATCGAAGGCCCTGCACCATGACCGTGCAAACCAATCGGGTGTGTGTAAATCGATGGATCGAGCCCCGCAGCTAGCGCCTCCGCCCGCGCCAATGCCAAAACTGCATTCCCACTACGTCCGACTGCGAAGTGACCGGTAAGGATATCCTGCACTCGGTTACTGTTCGCCAAACCTTGCCTAAGCCCATCTGGTGCCTGCGTTTCGGTCGGCCTCAAGACATAAGCGAGGTGCTGCGTATCGGTATTAAGCCGGAGGTACGTAATACCAAAATCTGTCCACAGGAGATCACCCGGTTGAATCACCTCCGCGCCTTCAAGCATGCCCTTGGTGTTATGGCGCTGGATCGCCACCGATGGGTGAAACCATGGTTCGAGGCCGAGTTGAAGCAACCGATCGCGATACCACCACTGCACCTGCTCCGCTGTTGTCACGCCTGGTGTTATCACCGCCCGCGAGAAAGCTTCGGCGATCACCGCATGGGCGGTACGCACAATTGACGGGTAAAGCTCTATCTCGGATGGCGTGCGCGTCTCAAGCCATCGAATTGCGAGTGACTCGCCGCTGACAATACGACCACGCAAGGGAGCGGGCAGGGCGGCCACGAAATTGTTATACTGGCTGAGCGTCATGCCGTCGGCGAACTGATAGAGATCAGATGTGTTGATCGCGATTTTTGCAGGATTTCGCGCGGCGATGATGTCTGCCACCGCCTTCCACTGGTCAGGCTGTTTGCTTGGGTCCCAAGCAGGCGCAAACAGCCCTCCAAGCCCATAGCGGCTCACAGTCAAACGCTCGATCGGTTTCCCTTCCCCCGGATCATGGAAGATCAGGATCGTGCGTCGGCGCGCGTGCATATTCTCTGAATCAAGCATTGAAGCGACTACGGGTTCTTCAAAATACTCGCGGGCCACCAACAACCACAAATCAATACCCTGTTCGCGCATGATCTCAGGAATGATCGTATCAAGCCGCTCGGCTAGAATTCGGTTTTCGGTCTTTGCCCTCTCGCGTGACACTAAAATGGGAGGCAATGTGGGTGCCTGCGCCTCGATCTCCTGCATTGAGATAGGCGCCGCCGCGACCCCAACTGGAAGTACGACCAGCGCCGCAAGTAGGGCCGCTCCAGATGATATATATTTCGCCATCTGGCTCTCCCCCAAAACTTTGTATTCAAATGTCCGGCCGCGTCACCGCATCAGGTCCGACTGTCAGCCATCGCCAATGGAAATGAGCGATCCCGGAAGCGTTCCTTTGACACTTTGAATTTTACTACGTCAAGCGCTGTGGCAGATCAGGGGCCAGCATGCGGACTGTCCGCTTCTGTGCGATGGCCGATGCATAGCCGACGGTTCGGAATGCTTTCGCGAAATATTCTGCCGTTCAGCTTGGTCTCAGTGCTGGCAATGCTGGCAAGGTTGTCCCGCTTGGGTTAACGGGAAGTGTGTATTCCAGCGAAACCCTTTTCGGCACGTCGCTATTAGTGTCCTTGCTTGCCGGGGTGGCATCTGGCTTACTGATCGGTGTTGAACGCGGCTGGCAACAGCGCGGCGAGGCTGACGGTACGCGGGTGGCAGGTGTGCGAACATTCACCCTGATCGGTGGCTTTGGCAGCCTGGTCGCATTGATTGCACGAGAAGTTTCGACTGCCATAGCGGCAATAATGCTTGGTGGCCTGGTTGCGCTTCTTGTCGTTGGCTTTCTGCGCCAACAGGTCAAGACCGCCAAGCGCGATGCTACCACAATGGTTGCGGCGATGATTACCCTGGCACTGGGCCTGCTCGGCGGTGCTGGCCATATGGCATTTGCGGTTGCGGGGGCGGCGCTAACCACTTTCGTTCTCGCAATGCGCAATCAGGCGCATAGCCTGTTAAGTTCACTGGACCAGATCGAGGTGCAAGCTATTGCCAGGTTTGCAGTCATTGCGGTCGTAGTCCTGCCGTTCCTTCCCAACGCACAATATGGACCATATGACGCGTGGAACCCGTTCAAGCTCTGGCTGGTTGTTGTCTTAATTATCGCATTTTCCATTGTCGCGTATGTTGCGAACCGAGTGATCGGCAAGAATAAAGGAACAATCATCGCTGCGTTGATAGGCGGAACCTACTCTTCGACCGCTGTCACCGCGGCTTTAGCAACAAGGCTCCGCGAAACGGATACAGGCCCGTTCGCAACGGGCATCGCCCTCGCAAGTGCAGTGATGTACGTGCGGGTCTTGCTACTAACCGCTCTTCTAGCACCCGCGGCAGCGTTGCCATTATTCTGGCTACTCGCCCCGGCAGGGTTCGCCGCATTTGCCGCTTCGGCCGTCGCTTGGCGGTTCGAACGAACAAACAGCGGCACGCCCCACCAGCTTATGAAAAAGCCGTTCGAGCTTCTCCCCGCATTGGGTTTCCTGATTGCAATGGGCGCGGCCTCGCTACTGGTACGCTGGGCGCAGTTCAGGTTTGGTGAGGCGGGCGGCGCTTGGTCGCTGTTTATAGCCGGTAGCTTTGATGTCGATGCCGCAATCGTAACCTTGGGCGGCCTGCCTCATGGGTCGGTGAATCCGTCCATCGCTGCCATTGCCCTTGGCGGCACAGTCGCCGTAAACATGACTTTCAAGATTGCCATAGTATTTGCCAACGCTCGCCTGCATGCTGGCCGGCTCGCAGCAACTTCGTTAATGGCAAGTCTGGCGATCCTTGTCTCGATGCTCGTCTGGCGATTAATCGACCTTGG
>JAZKGS010000026.1:0-29152 GCA_040385805.1 Pseudomonadota bacterium
TTCCTGAATTTCCTCAACGGCTACGGATTCGTGTCAGCCCTGATCCAGTCAGAGACCGTTGAGCCCATCCGGATACGACAAGCATTCGGTATGTTGATCCTTCTGAATGCCGCACTGGCGGCGATTCAGTTCTTCGCGGTCGCCCCCCTTGCCGCGCATTATTACGGCCAACCGGTCATTGCAGAGATGCTGCGCTGGCAATCGCTCATCTATCTATCGACGCCTTTCCTGATTCTGCCTGAGGCCATGCTGACGCGGAACCTTGATTTCAAAAAGCCCGCGGTTGTGAATCTCACCTCTGCTGTGGTCGGCGCAGTCGTCGCACTTGGGCTTGCGACTCAGGGCCAAGGCGTATGGACTTTGGTGTTCGCGCCGATCGCGATATTCTGGACACGGGCAATTGCGTTGATGTTGGTGACGCGATTCTGGGTGCGGCCAAGTTTCAACTTCACTGGTGCCGGAACCATCTTCACCTTTGGCACTGCCATGCTCGTTGCACACGGGTTCTGGATCATCCAGAGCCAGGGCGATATATTCATCGCGGGACGCACGTTCGATAATCATGACCTGGGGCTTTATGCCGAAGCATTGTTTCTCACGCAGATCTTTGCAGCAAAGTTTGTTCCCCCGCTGAACGAGGTCGCTTTCCCTGCTTATGCGCGGCTGCAGAATGACAAAGCAGCGCTGGCACGTGGTTTTCTCAAAGCTGTGCGGGTAATCATGTTCATCTCCTGCCCGCTCTATCTGGGCATGGCGGTAACAGCCCAGCCATTGGTCGATGTGGTCATGGGGCCAAAGTGGAGTGAGGCTGCGCCTCTCGTGGCGATATTGGCGCTGGCAATGCCGGTTATGACTTTGCACATATTGTTCGCGCCCGCGCTTAACGCGCTTGGCCTGCCGCATATCGTGATGCGCAACGCAATATTTGGCGCGGTCCTCATGCCATCTGTTTATCTGTTCGCGGTCCAGTTTGGCGCGCAAGGGCTGGCATGGGGCTGGCTGGTCGCCTTTCCCATCCTGCTGGCATTCACCATCTTTCAGGCGCGCCCGCATATTGGCTATAGCCTGAGGGCGCTGGCGGCGTCGGTCCTGCCCGGCTTCACCGCTGCCGTGACGATGGCTGGACTGGTCTGGTCCATTGACCATATCCTGCTGCTACAGCTTTGGCCCGAAATCCCCGCGATCCTGCGTCTGGCTGTTCTGACTACCGCAGGTGCTTCCGTTTATTTTGCCATGATGTGGTTCGGCGCGCGGGGCACCATGCGCGAGGTCGTCGACCTCGTCATCCGCCGCAAAGCGCCAGCGCCCGAACCTGCAACTACGCCTTAAGCAATCCGATCTCGATCAACCGTTCACGTAGATAGTCATCGGCGAGAATCGGGTCAGGATAACGATTCGGGTTTTCCGCGCTGACGCATTGCGGCAAAGTTGTAATAGGGAAGTCGGACCGTAAGTGCAGGAAGTACGGCATCGAGTAACGGCTATACCGCGAACGCTCGCCCGTCGGGTTCACCACCCGGTGAGTCGTCGATGGCAGCATATGGTTCGTTAGCCGCTGCAACATGTCGCCCACATTGACCGCCAAGCCTCCCTGAGGGGGTGAGACGTCCATCCAGCTACCATCCGGGCGCAATATCTGCAGACCCGCCTCCTCTGCCCCCAGCAGCAGCGTGATGAGGTTAATGTCCTCATGCGCCCCTGCCCGGATGCAGCCTTCGGCGTCGCCAGCAATGGGCGGGTAATGCAAGAGCCGCAGGATCGAGTTCCCATCCTCTATTGCCGGGTCAAACCAGCCCGCGGGCAAATCGAGATAGCGGGCAATCGACGATAATATCCGCGCGCCGACCTTATCCATTTCGGCAAAGAGCAATTGGAAGGTTTCTTTAAACTCGGGAACCTCCGGCCAGATATTGGGCAGCATTGACCCTGCCAGCGGGCTATCGGGCGACACATCGCGGCCAACATGCCAGAATTCCTTCAAGTCATGAAAGTCCGCGCCTTTGGCAATCTCGGTCTTGAACGGCGTATATCCGCGTTGCCCGGCAAGCTTTGTGTCGAAACCCTTCATCTTTTGCGATTCGGATTGTTCGAACAGTTCCTTTGTGAGCGCCCAAGCTTTGGCAACCAAAGCGGGATCAAGGCCATGATCGACCACCGTCGCAAAGCCATAGGTTTGGAATGAGTTGCCAAGTTGTTGGCCAAGAGCATCGGCATCGCCGCTGCTGAGTGAAATAACGGGCATATGTGTCATGGACAGCGCATTACTGCCTGCCTTAAAGGCTTGCCAGCGAAAAGGAGCAACACGTGGCAAAACAATTTTGGCTGATGAAGTCCGAACCCGATGTTTACAGCTATGATGATCTGGTAACAGAAGGCGAAGGCACATGGGACGGCGTACGCAATCACAGCGCCGCGATAAACTTGCGCACGATGAAGGTCGGCGATGAAGCCTTTTTCTACCACAGCAATATCGGGCTTGAAGTGGTCGCCATCATGACGATCAGCCAAGAGCATTTCATTGACCCATCTGACGAGAAGGCGCGTTTTGTTGCAGTGAAGGTCAAACCATCACGCAAATTGAAGCAGCCTGTCACGTTAAAGGCCATCAAAGCGAACCCGAAACTGGCCGAAATGGAAATGCTGCGCCAGTCGCGTCTTTCTGTTGCGCCGGTGCGCGCCACCGAATGGAAAGAGATATTGAAGATGGCCGGCGAATGAGTGCGCCTCGAATCGCGATATTATGCCCGACGCCGGAATATGAAGAAGATTGGTCTCATATAAAGGCCGATTACACGCGGCTGCTGGGCACCAACGCGACGTTCATTGATTGGACGAAGGCGGAGGACTTTAGGGACTTCGACATTGTCACGCCGCTGCTTGCTTGGGGCTATCCGCGTGATTGCCCGCGTTGGTTTGGGCTGCTTGACAGGCTGGAGGCCGAAAATGTGCGGGTGCGCAATCCCGTCAGTATATTGAGATGGAACAGCGACAAGGCCTATCTGGCGGAGTTGGACGCGGTCGGCATTCCATCGGTCCCGACGATATTATGTGCCGAACTCGACAAGGTCGCGCTTGAAGAGGCGCGGAAAACCTTCAATGTCGAATCGCTAGTCGTCAAGCCGCCAATCTCGGGCGGAGCCGATGGGACATTCCGCCTGGAACGCGGCGACGGCGTTCCTGATTCGGTCGCTGGCCACCGTATGATGATCCAGCCCTATATGCCCAACATTGCCGAGGAGGGCGAATATTCGCTGTTCTATTTCGGCGGCGCGTTCAGCCACTCGATCATCAAGCGCCCGGCCAAAGGCGATTTCCGCGTGCAGGAACAATATGGCGGCAAGGAGGAAGCTGTCACCCCGCCTGAAGATGCGCTGGAATTGGCGCAACGCGCCTTTGCCGCCACCGCTGAGATTACTGGCACCGGAACATTGGCCTACGCGCGCGTCGATATCCTGCGCGATGGCGACGGCGTTTTCCGCCTGATGGAACTGGAGTTGATCGAGCCATCCTTGTTCCTGCGATTTGCGCCAGACAAAGGTACGGCCTTTGCCGAAGCGTTGGTCTCAGCCGAATAGCGGCGTCACGCTGCGGAAACAATTCGTCCTTATCTTTGTTCAAAGTCCATACCGGCCCGCATCTCCCGCGAGGTCGTCATGGGTAGAAGGAAGTTTTTTTGATGGGCGAGTTAACATATAAGGCCAAGCGTCCCGCAAACGGGAATATGAAGCAAGCTGCGGGCAGAGCTTCCAATAAATGGCACGTTCAAAGTGAAACCTTCGCGGCTGACCGTCCAAGCGGGCGGCGTGCCTTTTTGGGCAAAGTGACAGGCTGAACAGACAGCGAGCAGCAAATCGGCAGTTATGCCCAAACGTTGCTTCGCGCCGTTCAACTGCGGAACGCACATGGCATCCAATCGTTTTCCTTTTGTACCGGCCCGCATCTCCCGCGAGGCCGGACTACGCAGAAAGGAAGTGTTTTATGGGCGAGCTAACAGACAAGGCTAAAGGCCTTGGCAATGAAATCGCAGGCAACGCTAAGCAAGCTGCGGGCAAGGCATCTGACAATGAGCGCCTTCAAGGAGAGGGCATTGCGCAAGAACGCAAGGGCGAAGGTCAGAACCTTAAAGGGAAAATGAAGGGTGTGGTCGGCGACAAAATCTAGTCCCGATAACAGCCACAAAAAGGTCGCCAGATTGGCGGCCTTTTTTATGCCTGACGATAATCAGCGATTATTTCTCCGCAGTCACGCAACTCCGCCTCATGGCCAGCCTCACGCCACTTTTCCATCAGCGCGTCCTTCTCCCACGCCAACATAGGCGCGAGACGAAGCATATGCTGCACCCATTCGTTACCGGCATGCCCGACGTCTAGGCCGTAAGTGCGAACACGGAAGGCGACGGGCGCAAAAAACGCATCTACGGCTGTAAACTGAGGCCCGGCCAGAAACGGCCCACCAAAGCTATCAAGCCCTTGCGCCCATAATTCAGTGATCCTTGCCACGTCGCGTTCCAAAGCTGCAGACATCGGCTTAGGCTGAACCCTCACGCCCACAGTCATCGTGCAGTCGTTCCGCAAAGCCGAAAAGCCGCCATGCATTTCCGTGACCGCGCATTGCGCCCAAGCGCGCGCCAGGGGGTCGGTTGGCCAAACACTTTCGTGCCGGTCCGCCAGATATAAAGTGATGCCAAGCGAATCCCAGATGGTCAGCGCGCCATGCACCAGAACCGGCACTTGGCCCGTCGGCGAAAATGACCGGAAGGCATCATAATTGCTATCGGCGGCAAAAGGCTCGATACGGTCTTCGAACGAAATGCCAAGCATGGTCATCAGCAGCCACGGCCGCAGGCTCCAGCTCGAATAATTGCGGTTTGCGGTAATCAGCGTGTAGCTCATATCAGTCTGCCTTTCGGATCGCTTGGCAGCCATATCGACCTACCGCGTTTTCGAGTCCAGTTCCAACCAGCGCGACTCTGTCCGTTGATGGTAGCTGTCGAACACCGCAAAGGGAATGCGGAAGGGTGTGCCCCAATTGCTGTTCCACATCGCGACAACACCAACATCGGTGGCTGGATCAAAAATCATCGTGGCGCGATAGCCATCGACAGCTCCCGAATGGCCCAGCAGCAGATTGCCCTCATATTTGAAGCTGCGCCAGCCAAGGCCGTAGCGCGCCTCAGAATTCGCCTGCCGCAATTCGCCGCCATAGATGCGGGCGGTGTTTACGCGCGGGGATTGCGCGATACGTAAAGCTGATTCAGGCAAAACGTCGGGACGCTCGCCCATCGTCGCCTGCATCCAGCGGACGAAATCGACGATATTGCTCTCGACTCCAGCCGCTGCCGGAACCTGCCAGTAACTCTCTTTCAAGGTGCGCACCATGCGGCCATTATGCGGCCGCGCCCAATCCTTGGCGCCCGTCAGGCCCGCCATGCCGAAATTGGCGCTCTTCATGCCCAAGGGCAAAAAGAACCGCTCGCTCACCGCCTTTGCATAAGGCCGCTTCGACGTCTGCTCCAGTATCTCCGTGGCGGCATCAAAGGCGATATTCTGATACGTATGACACGACCCTGGCTGACACTGTAATGGCGCACCGGCCAAACTGGCGCGCAGCATGCGCGGGTCTTGGCCGTCCTCCAACCGTTCATCATACGCGTTTTTCGTTAGGCCGGTTTGCTGGGAAAGCAGTTGCTCAAAACTCAACCGCGATTCGGCGCCTTCGGGTAAGCGCAAGGTTGTTCGATAACGCGACACTGGCCGCTCCAAATCAACGAGACCTTCGTTGGACAAGGTCGCCGCCAATGTGCCCGCAACGGTTTTGGAAACCGAGGCCCAACGGAAGACGGTTTCGAGTGTCACTGGCACATTCGTGTCCCGGTCCACCACGCCATAGCTGCGGACGAAACGCAGCTCGCCGTCTTCGACAATGCCGACCGCCAGCCCCGCCATTTCCGACCGCTGGGCAATGGCCGAAAACTGCTGGTCCAGCGTCGCATAATCAATTCTACCGCGCCATTCTTCTGGCTGGTCCGGCAAATTCGCCTCGGACTTGGTAAACTTGCGCAATACTGCGGCGACCTGATTATCTTCAGGCACGGAGCGCATGGCATATAAACCAGTTAGCCCCAGCACAGATACCGCGATCAAGGCTGATAAAGTACGCCGCATGATATTGATCAGACCGCGACCTCAAAATGCGCCGTTGTCTTCGCTTTCACATCGTCCACCGAAACACCGGGTGCGACTTCAATCAGCTTGAACGCCGACGCTTTGTCGGCCCGCTGGAACACGGCGAGATCGGTAATAATCATATCAACTACATTCTTACCCGTAAGCGGCAGGGTGCAAGCCGGAATGAATTTCGGCGATCCATCCTTGGCATTATGCTCCATCACGACGATGATCTTTTTTACGCCAGCGACAAGGTCCATGGCCCCGCCCATACCCTTGATCATCTTGCCGGGGATCATCCAGTTTGCGATGTCGCCATTTTCGGCGACTTCCATCGCGCCCAAGACGGTCAGGTCAATATGCCCGCCGCGGATCATGGCAAAGCTGGCAGCGCTATCGAAGTAGGCGGTTTGCGGCAACTCGCTAATCGTCTGCTTACCTGCATTGATCAGGTCAGCATCTTCTTCGCCCGCAAAGGGAAAAGGCCCAATGCCCAACATGCCGTTTTCCGACTGCAGCGTGACTTCAACGCCCGGCGGGATATGGTTGGCGACCAACGTCGGGATGCCAATGCCAAGGTTCACATAATATCCGTCGCGCAATTCCTTTGCGGCGCGCGCGGCCATATCGTCACGGGTCCAGCTCAATGTATCAATCCATCTTCGTCAGTGATTGGGTGTTCGGTCGGCAAATCGGTCGGGTTCGCGCGCTCTGCGTCGACGCCTTCCCAAATACGCGCGAGTGCTTCGGCCTCGGATATACCCGTCGCGCGTGCCCAAGTCTTTGCGCCGTGCCGGATGCAATCGACCAAGGCAATGCCATAGCCCATCGGATCGCCGCCTACGGGGACGGGGTTGATGAAGCAGGTCACTGGACCGCCTTCTTTTGCCCATACGCGCAGAAACTCGCGGGAGTCGCCCAACATGTCGGAATAAGGGACAAGGTCGATGGGAACGGGTTTGTCAGCCATCATGCATCCTCCCGTTCGCGCACGGTGCGGAACTCGATCTTCTTGTCATAAGGCGCGCCAATGATCATGCGCTGCACATAGACGCCAGGCAAATGGATGCAGTCGGGGTCAAGGCTGCCGACGGGCACCACTTCCTCCACCTCAACCACGCAGACCTTGCCGCAGGTCGCGGCGGGCAGGTTGAAGTTACGCGCCGTTTTGCGGAAAACCAGATTGCCGCTTTCATCCGCCTTCCATGCCTTGATGATTGAGAGGTCAGCAAAAATCCCATGCTCAAGGATATATTCCTCACCGCCAAATTCTTTGACTTCCTTGCCCTCGGCCACCAACGTGCCAACGCCAGTTTTGGTGTAAAAGCCTGGAATCCCAGCACCGCCAGCACGCATGCGTTCGGCCAAAGTGCCTTGCGGGCAGAATTCTACCTCCAATTCACCAGCCAGATATTGCCGCTCGAATTCCTTGTTTTCACCAACATAAGAGGAGATCATTTTCTTGACCTGCTTCGTGCGCAGCAGCTTGCCGATGCCTTCATTATCAATGCCGGCATTGTTCGACACAAAGGTCAGGCCCGTGACCCCGCTATCGCGCACGGCATCGAGCAAGCGTTCAGGCAGGCCGCAAAGGCCAAAGCCCCCGCTTGCTATTAAGATGTCGCTTTTCAACAAGCCGTCGAGCGCCGATTTTGCATCGGGGAATAGTTTCTTCGCCATGAAATGCTCCAATTGGTGGGAGAGACGGAACGGCCCTCCGCCTAGACGCCAAGTGGCGTGAAGGTCAACGCCAATAGCGCCCCCAATTCGTTTAAAGCTTGTGCGCCGCCGGTGACTTTGATGGCCGCCATACCCACTGCCGCAGCCGGTTTGCAATTGATGCCAAGGTCATCCAAGTAGACGCATTGCGACGGCGCAACTGCCAAAGCTGCACACATCATTGTATAAATTCGCGGGTCGGGTTTGCGAACACCTGCCTTGCTCGATTCAATGATGTGGTCGAACCGTTCCATGACCGCTGCAATTGCCGCCGCTTTCTCGTCACTCCCCGCCATGCCAGCGCCTTTGCCCGATGGCACATTGTTGGTGATGCACCCAAGCTTAAAGCCCCTGGCCTTCAGAATATCGAGTGCGGTCACCATCTCGGGCCGGATGTCGCCCGAGAGGCAAGCGATTACGGACGCGCCATCCAGTTCATGCCCCAAGGCGCGGGCCTCATCGGCGAACAAAGCGCCAAACTCCGCCGCATTGCACTCCGCCCGTTCAAACTTCGCCCATGCATTATTGTCGGGGTTGCGCGCGTTTACGCTGCGAACGAAATCCTTGGGCAAGCCCCTTTTGGCCTCCATGCGGTTAAATGCTTCAAATGGCGAAGAGGTGATGACCCCGCCAAAATCAAAAATAACAGTATTGAACGCCATGTTTTTCCTTAAGCGACCGTCGTACCGAACAAGGCGCCAATAGCAGCCGTGGCCGCCATCGCAATTGCCCCCCAGAAAGTCACGCGCAACACGGCTCTGCCGATAGGCGCTCCGCCCGCTTTTGCACCGACTGCGCCTAGAATAGCGAGAAACAAGAGCGCCGCAATCGACACCGTCCAAGTGAGGTAAGATGCTGGCGACAGTGGCACCATAGCCAAAGGCAAGGATGCACCAATGGCAAAGGCAGCAGCCGAAGCTAGTGCAGCTTGCACTGGACGCGCAGCGGTGTGCGTTGCCATACCAAGCTCGTCGCGCAAATGTGTTGCCAGCGCGTCATGTGCGGTGAGCTTGTCGGCCACTTGCTCTGCCAGTGCGCGGTCAAGGCCGCGCCCTTCGTAGATGCCGACCAGTTCTTCGCATTCCTTATCGGGTATTGTCGCCAACTCATTTTGCTCACGAATACGGTCTGCATTTTCGGTATCCGACTGCGAACTGACTGACACATATTCGCCAGCCGCCATCGACATCGCGCCAGCAACAAGCCCTGCAATCCCTGTCAGCAATATTGTGGCGGGCGTCGCTTGCGCAGCAGCAACGCCGACAATCAAGCTTGCGGTCGAAACGATGCCATCATTTGCGCCGAGAACAGACGCGCGCAACCAACCGATGCGGTCAATCAGATGCGCTTCCTTGTGCCGTGGCATCGCCGATTTCCAATCCTAATATTGCAGCTTAAGCCCCGGGCGCGCCCAGCGGGTTTTAACAAGACGCCCGCTACCCGACAGGCAGATATAAGCGTCCATCATGTCGTCCCCACCCCAAGCGATGTTGGTCGTGAAGATATCATCTGTGGCGACAAATTCGACCAGTTCGCCGTCCGGAGAAATGACGCTGATCCCACATTCGCCGATGGTGGCAACGCAGATATTGCCATTTGCCTCAATACCTAAGCTGTCGAAGAATTTGTAGCCCGCAGGGCGATACACCGGAATGCCCGGTCCACCGGGGCCAGCATCGCCAGCGACCTTGCCCGGCGCGGTGATGTTAAACTTCATCAGGCGGCAGGTGTAAGTTTCGGCGGCGTAGAGCGTGTTGCCATCAGGGGACAACCCAACGCCATTTGGGTTGTTGGACGGAAAGATGACTTCCTCCAAATGGCTGCCATCAGCCTTGGCATAGAAGATGCCGACGACATCGTGGCTGCGCTTGGCGTAATCAATCTTGCCATGATCGGTGAACCAGAATCCGCCATGCGCGTCGAACACGATGTCATTGGGTCCACGCAAGCTGCATCCATGGTCGCCAGATTTATAAAGCACCTCGATTTCGCCCGTATCGATATCGATCCGTTCTATCCGGCCGCCCGAATAATCCTTCGCGATGCCGTGCGGCGCGAGAAAGCCGTTGGCTTCCAGATATTCGAACCCGCCATTGTTGCAGCAATAGAGCTTTCCATCCGGCCCAATCGCCAAGCCATTTGGCCCGCCGCCGGGCCTGGCAATGACGGACTTGCTGCCATCGGGATGCACGCGCGTGATTTGCCCTTCGGCGATCTCCACCAATATGACGCTGCCATCGGGCATGACGACGGGGCCCTCTGGGAAACGCAATCCGTCGGCAACCAACTCAAACTCAGCCATATTTTCTCTCTCCTTTACGTGCGACCGCCGCGCACGGCCTCCTCAACCTGTCAGGCTGGCTCCCGCACAGGCGCCGACCTGTCTCCATCACCAAGTTCCGCCTGCATGTAGACGCTGTCAAGCCAGCGGCCAAATTTGCGTCCGACGTTGCGCATGCGCCCGGCGTGGGTGAATCCCATCTTATTGTGCAACGCGACCGAGGCAGGCGCGCCGCCGCCGATAACAGCAATCATCTGGCGAAAACCGCACTCGGCTGCTTGCTTCATCAAAGCGCGCATCAATTGCACGCCTACGCCCTGCCCCACATGTGCAGGGTCAACATAGATCGAATCTTCGCAGGTGAAGCCATAAGCGGGCCGGTCGCGAAACGCAGTCACATAGGCATAGCCCATGATCGTGCCGTCACGCTCCGCAACGAGAAATGGCCATCCCTTGGATAAAATATCCGCTATTTTGTGGTCGGTCTGTTCCGGCGTCCGGGGGACAGCGTCAAAACTGGCAGTGCCATGCTTTACATGATGCGCATAAATGCGGGCAATGGCATCGGCGTCCGTGGCGCGCGCTGTCCGCAATATCAGGTCTGTCACGGCGCTCCCCCAATCTTCATAGGCGACGGCTGACATAATATTCCTTTCATTGGAAGTCTTTTGCCCATGTTTGATGTCGATCAAGGACTTTGTCGGGTGTAAGATTAAATCGAGTCGTGTGAGACCGGCGCATCATTCCGGCCGCTAGGGAAGGAAATGGCGATGAAATGTATCATGGTACACGCAGGCGGAGATGCCGCCTTTGAAAGTAGGTTGCAGGCGGGACTTGACCTCGCGCGGCGCTTCGACGGGCATATGTCGCTGGTCTTGGCTCGGCCAACGCAGGATTATGTCGCTTTTGATATGTTTGGTGGCGCGCATTTCGTTGCCGAGGCCTTTGACGCTGCGGAGAAAGAGCGCGGAAAACTGTGCGCGCGGATCGACGAGCGGATGAAGTCGGAAGATGTGCCATGGGATTGGCAGATGTTTGATGGCACCACGTCCGAGGCGCTTATTAATGCCGCACGGCTCGCCGATATTTTGGTCATGTCACTGGATGAAGCTGGCGCACCCGGACCGGCGCGGGCGTGGGTCAGCGATGTCGTTACCGCGTCGCGTACCCCCGTACTGGCTGTGCCTGTATCGACCAAGCGCTTGTCCTTTGACCGGGCTATGGTCGCTTATGACGGTGGTTTCGAAGCAGCCAATGCATTGCGTGCAGCTCTACCGATGCTTCAAACCGCTGCGCACGTGCGGATATCCGAGATTGAAACTGTGCCAGAAGAATTCCCGGTTACCGACGCGGCGACGTATTTGTCGCGTCATGGCATCAGCGCCGAAATCGCAGTAGCTGCAAAAGGCGATCAGAGCGTCGAGGAGAGGCTATTGGCCGAGGCGGATGCTTGGGCACCCGACTTCCTGGTGATGGGCGCCTACAGCCACGGTAGGTGGCGTGAGACGTTATTTGGCGGCGTAACTCGCTTCATGCTTGGCGAGCTTGGAATACCGGTGTTGCTCGCCCATTAAACAAAGCTTGGCTTTTCCCCCTGTTCCATGCCAGCGTGCACGAAACGAGGGGGACTTTGGTGAAGCAAGAAGCAGCCGCGACGGCCCGGCCCATGGGGTTCTGGATGGCGCTCGCCTTGGTCATGGGCAGCATGATCGGGTCAGGCGTATTCCTGTTGCCCGCAAGCCTTGCCCCCTTGGGTTGGAATTCGGTCATCGGATGGGTGATCACCGTTTCCGGCGCTTTGTGCGTTGCCGCCGTGTTTGGCGCGCTCAGCAAGGCATTGCCCAAGGCTGGCGGGCCTTATGCTTACACCCGCGCAGCATTCGGCGACGGTGCGGGCTTTGCGATTGCCTGGGCCTATTGGATTTCGATGTGGGTCGGCAATGCCGCGATCGCGACTGCGGCGGTCAGCTATCTAAGCCAGTTGTTTCCCATAGTCGGCACACAAGGCGTGTCGGCGGCGATTACCATTTCTATTGTCTGGGCGTTCACGCTGATCAACATTCGCGGCACGAAGCTTGCGGGGCAAGTCCAGGTCATCTGGACGATTGCCAAGCTGCTTCCCCTCATCGCCGTGATCGGCCTTGCGGCCTATGTGTTGGCGATACAAGGCACTGGCCTTGTCCGCACCTTTGATGTCGCGGATATATCCACGGCGAGCATTTCGACTGCCACTATCTTGACCCTTTGGGCAATGCTCGGCCTTGAGCTCGCAACCGTACCAGCCGACAAGGTGCAAGACCCCGAACGGACGATCAACCGCGCCACCTTGTTTGGTACCGCAGGCGCAGGCGGCATATATATTTTGGTCTGCTCGGCCGTCGTCCTGATGTTGCCTGTCGCAATCACCAGCGCATCCGCCGCGCCATTTGCCGATTTCGTGAGCATCTATGCCGGCGCCAACGCAGGTACAGCCATTGCCGCGATTGGCGCGATTAGCGCATTGGGCGCATTGAACGGATGGATCATGTGTCAGGCCGAATTGCCTGCCGCTTTGGCGCGCGACGGGCTGTTTCCGGCATTTATGGGCAAGGCCGCCGCCAATGGAACGCCGCGCAACGCGCATCTGTTCACCACCAGCCTGTTGACTATTGTCATCCTGATGAACAGCAGCCGGACGATGGCATCGATGTTCGAATTCCTGATATTGCTGACGACGGCGATCGTGCTGGTCATGTATTTCGGCTGCGCAGCCGCCGCGTTCCGGCTGATCCAGACAGGTGTGTTGAAAGTGAGCGCCGGCTTCAAGGTCATCCTGTTCCTCGCCGCTGTATACTCTTGTTGGACGATATATGGCGCAGGCTCAGAAGCTTTAATCTGGGGCGTTGCCTTGCTGCTCGTCGGTCTTCCTGTTTTCTGGCTCTTGCGGCTTGCTAGGGGTTCCAAACCTGCGATGTGACGCTTACATGCGAAGCACAACCAAATTGCAGGAAAACCGATGAGCTATAATACGGACTTGGGTCTTTATATCGACGGCAGCTGGCGCAAAGGCGAAGGCCGCGACACGCATTCGGTTATCAATCCTGCAACTGGGGAAACCTTGGCGGAATTGCCGCTGGCGACGGCCGCTGACCTTGACGAGGCACTTGCCGCCACGGCAAAGGGCTTTGCGCATTGGCGCACGGTGGATGTCAATGCCCGCGCCGCGATCCTGCATACAGTCGCTGACCATATTCGCGAACGGGCCGAGGCAATTGCTGTCCTCCTCACAACCGAGCAAGGCAAACCACTCGCCGAAGCACGCACCGAGGTGTTGTCTTGCGCCGCGCAATTCGACTATTTCGCCGAAGAAGCCAAGCGCAGCTATGGCCGCGTGCTTGTCCGTCCAACCGGGCAGCGCGCGTTGGTTCTAAAGCAACCCGTCGGCCCCGTCGCCGCGTTTTCGCCGTGGAACTTCCCGGTCAATCTGATGTGCAAGAAAATGGCGGCTGCGCTTGCGGCAGGTTGCTCGATCATCGCCAAGCCACCTGAAGAAACACCCGCCAGCACCAGCGCGATCATGCAATGCGTCATCGACGGCGGCGTTCCCCGCAACGTGGCGCAAGTGGTCTACGGCGTGCCCGATATGGTCAGCCGCCACCTAATCGCCTCGCCCATCATCCGCAAGGTTAGCTTCACTGGGTCAGTCCCTGTCGGCAAGCATCTGCTTAAGCTTGCCGCCGATGGCGTGAAGCGCACCACGATGGAATTGGGCGGCCATGCGCCAGTGCTCATTTTCGACGATTGTGACCTTGAAAAAGCGATTACTTTGTCGGCGACAACCAAATTCCGCAACGCTGGCCAAGTGTGCATTTCGCCCACGCGTTTTTATGTGCAAGAGGGCGTCTATGACCGCTTTGTGGCTGGTTTTGCCGAACATACGAAGAAGGTTCAGGTCGGCAACGGCCTCGACGCCGGAACCGTCATGGGCCCCTTGGCCAATGGACGTCGGCCATCGGCGATTGCCGATCTGGTCGAAGATGCTACATCGAAAGGCGCGAAGCTGCTGACCGGCGGATCACGCGGCAATCAGGGCTTTTTCTTCGCGCCAACGGTGCTTTCGGACGTACCGATGTCGGCAAAGGTTATGGATGACGAACCCTTTGGCCCGGTCGCACTTATGCGTCCGTTCAAGACCTTTGACGAGGCGATTGAACAGGCCAACCGCCTACCCTTCGGCCTTGCGGCTTATGCCTTTACGGAAAATGCACGGCAGGCCAACCTGGTCGCCGATGCCCTGGATACTGGCATGGTTGGACTCAACAGCTTTGTGATTTCGATGCCCGACGCGCCCTTTGGCGGGGTCAAGGAATCAGGCTTTGGCAGCGAAGGCGGTCCCGAGGGACTCGACAGCTATTATGTGACCAAAGCGGTTCACCAATATTGATCAAGCGGCAGCTTTATCTGTGTGGTGGGCTGTTGGCAGTCGCGCTTGGCACTATCGGTATTTTTCTACCTCTGCTGCCGACGGTGCCGTTCATGATATTGGCGGCGTTTTGCTTTGCACGTAGCAGTCCTGCACTTGAGGCGCGGTTGCTGAACCATCCCCGCTATGGGCATCATCTGGTGGCTTGGCGGGAGAAGAGTGCCATTAGCCGGCGCGCCAAATGGTCGGCGACGGCGGCCTTTGGCGTCAGCATCGCCATTGGCTTTGCAGCTTTGGCGTTACCATGGTCGCTCGTGCCGGTCGGCGTTGCCGTGCTGTGTCTTGGCTGGATTTGGCTTAAACCGGAAGCTTAAATCGCGGCGTCGCGGACAATCGCAATGCCAGCCTCGCGTTGCCTTTTCAGATCGGCCTTCAACTTCACGGGGTCGCGCGCAAATACAAATCCAAAGCTTACGCCGCCTTCTTTACCAACCGTCGCGTGGTGCAATTTATGTGCCTGTACCAAGCGTTTGGCATAACCACGTTTAGGTACCCAGCGGAAAAAGCGCTGATGCACCAGACCGTCGTGGATGAAGGTATAAATGATGCCATATACCGTGACACCCACTGCAGCCCACCACAGTGCGAGCGAATAATAATAGCCGACGGTAAACATAGTGATCGCAGCCGTCGCGCCGACAATTGCGAACAAGTCATTCTTCTCGAGCATATTGTCATGGGGCTCATGATGATCGCGATGCCAATTCCAGCCCCAGCCATGCATGATATATTTGTGGCTTGCCCAAGCGACAAATTCCATCACGGCGACAACTGAAACAACAATCGCAATTTTTTCAAAAACACTCACTTGGTAACGTCCCGCTTTAAATTACGCCGATAGTCCCTGTGCGCCTGGGGCAACGCCCACCACGGGGTGCCCGGCGCAAGATGATGTTCGTGATGATAGCCGAAATGGAAGCAGCTGAATAGCGACCTGATGACGCCGAAATCGTTTGTGCGTGCATTATGCTTATCGGGAAACCCTGCATCGTCATGACGGTGCGGCAGATAGGTGCCAAAATAGAAAAGTTGAAGCGACGAAGCGATCGCAGGTACGGCGTAAAGCAAAGTGATATTCTGCAACGGAACGTTCAGGACAAAGAAATAAACAATTACGACCGTCGAAATGAATGCAACTGACTGCAACCCGAAATAGCGCTTTAGAAACAATGTATACCACGGCCAAAATGAGCGGCTATCTTCGGCATTAAAATCTGGGTCATCGGCGCTGCCGACATGGCGGTGATGCGCAAAATGTGCATCGCGCATCCGACGCCAGCCAAAACCAGCATATAGAAACAAAGTGATTTTGCCGATCGCCGCATTCGTCCGATGCCGGCCAGGCGCAAGCGAGCCATGCATCGCGTCATGCGCGACAATGAACATCCCCACCGAAAGCCAGCATTGCAAGGCAATTGCCGCAACTATTAGAGGCCAATTTGCCAAGCGGATCGTAAAAAAGAACATCGCCCAGATGTGAACACCTATCCACACGCCAAACATCAATCCGGCAAATGTCAGGCCGATAGTTGCGTCACTGGACGGACAGGGGGTTCGGGCCGGTATGGGCATTTCTAGCTACGTATGGCCATAAAGATTAATTTAGCCAATATGGGTAAAAGGATATGGTAAGGTCAGGGTCCCACGCGCAGTGAGCCGGTTACCGTGCCTAGTGGAAATCTTTTCAGCAGTACAAGCTGAAATTGCCCCCACTTGCATTTCTAACCAAACCAAGGCAACGGCGATACATTATGTCGTTAAAGCCTCAAACTCTATACGAAAAAGTCTGGAATGCGCATGTTGTCGAGCAGCGTGACGACGGGACATGCCTGATTTTTATCGACCGCCATCTGGTCCACGAAGTCACCAGCCCGCAGGCCTTTGAAGGCCTGCGCGTCGCGGGACGCAAAGTGCGGCGACCTGATCTGACGCTTGCCGTGCCCGATCACAATTTGCCTACAACGGCGCGTTTGGACAGCCACGGTCAGCATATCCCAATTACGGACCCTGAAAGTGCGCAGCAATTGGAAGCGCTGGAACGAAACGCGCCTGAGTTCGGCATCGCCTATATCGACGCCACCGACATCAAACAGGGCATCGTGCATGTCGTCGGGCCCGAACAGGGTTTTTCGCTGCCCGGAACCACTATAGTCTGCGGCGATAGCCACACCGCCTGTCATGGCGGGCTTGGCGCTTTGGCCTTTGGTATCGGAACGTCGGAGGTCGAACATGTTTTGGCGACCCAGACGCTTCAACTCACCCGTTCAAAATCTATGGAAGTCCGCGTTGAGGGCGAACTTGGCCCCGGCGTGTCCGCGAAGGACGTTGTGCTGCATATCACTGGCGTGCTTGGCGCGTCGGGTGGAACGGGCCATGTCATTGAGTATACTGGCTCGGTCATCCGCGCACTCAGCATAGAGGGCCGCCTGACCATTTCTAACATGGCCATCGAACATGGCGCACGCGCTGGCTTGGTCGCGCCTGATGACACGACATTTGCCTATATCAAGGGCCGACCGATGGCGCCAAAGGGCGAACAATGGGACGCCGCCGTCGCGTATTGGCGTTCGCTAGCTACTGACACCGGTGCTATTTATGACAAGGTCGTGACGATCAACGCTAATGACATCGCGCCAAGCGTCACTTGGGGCACCAGCCCCGAGGATGTGTTGCCGATTACTGGTATCGTTCCCGACCCGTCCGACTTTGGCGACCCATCCAAGCAGGAAGCTGCCAAAAAGTCGCTGGAATATATGGGCCTCGTCCCCGGCACACCGATGACCGAGATATCTGTTGAGAATATCTTCATCGGCAGTTGCACCAACAGCCGAATCGAAGATTTACGCGCGGCTGCTGCGGTGCTCAAGGGCCGCAAAAAGGCAGACAATGTCAAATGGGCGATCGTCGTACCCGGCAGTGGGCTGGTCAAGCATCAGGCGGAAGCCGAGGGCCTTGATCGCATCTTTATCGAGGCTGGCCTTGAATGGCGTGAGCCGGGTTGCTCGGCCTGTTTGGGCATGAACCCCGACAAGGTGCCCGCCGGAGAGCGCTGCGCCTCCACCAGCAACCGCAACTTCGTTGGACGGCAGGGACCGGGGGCGCGCACGCATTTGGTCAGCCCAGCGATGGCCGCCGCCGCCGCAGTGACAGGCAAGCTCACTGACGTGCGCACGTTGCTGCGCTAAGTTGGGCTTTGCGCAAAAATAAGCTATTCTCTTTACTTGTCACAGAAGCCAAAGCTAAGGTCTAGTCCATCAAGGAAGAGACATATGACCGATAAAAAATCCGATGGCGGCGACAAATGGTCGACCACAGCAAAGGTAGGCGCAGCAGTGGGTTCAGCCGCGCTTATGGCCGCATTGATGTACGCTGGTCGGCGCAGCCTGACGCAAAAAAAGGGCAAGCTTGAGCCCATGTCGCCAGAACCCGAGGTCGAACCAATTTCGCACAATCAGCCAAAAACCGAAACGGATTGACACTATGAAGCCCATCAGCCGCGTCATTGGCAAAGCCTATCCGCTCGGGCTAAAAAATGTCGACACCGACATCATCATTCCGGCAGTTTGGCTAAAAACCATCAGCCGGTCTGGACTTGGCAAAGGCGCATTTCAAACCTTGCGTGCGGTGCCGGGAAATGTGTTTGACGACCCAGCTTTTGCAGGCGCGCCGACCTTGATTGCGGGCGACAATTTCGGATGCGGGTCCAGCCGCGAGCATGCCGCTTGGGCTATGGCCGATCTGGGCATTTCAGCAGTCATCGCGCCAAGTTTTTCCGACATATTTTCGGGTAATGCGTTTAAAAACGGATTGCTGGCAATTGTCTTGCCTCAGGATGCCATCGACCGCCTGATGGAAGTGGCAAAGACCGACGAAATCCATATTGATCTCGAAACGCAGACGGTAACGACGCCGTTTCAGGATCGCTTCGCATTTGAAATCGATCCTTTCCGTAAACATTGCCTGATGAATGGCGTTGACGAAATTGGCCTTACGCTCAAAAGCAGCGACGCCATTTCGGCGTATGAAAACAAGTTATCGGCGAACCAGCCTTGGCTATCGCCTAATCACGCTTAGGAGAGAAACATGCGCGCTTTATTGTCAACCGCTAGCGGCGGCCCCGAAACGCTTGTGATGGGAGAACTGCCTGAACCAGTTGCCGGCCCCGGCCAAGTCGTGGTTGCGGTAAAGGCGTGCTCGATCAACTTCCCCGACACGTTGGTCATCGTCGACCTGTATCAGTTCAAGCCAGAACGCCCCTTTGCACCCGGCGGCGAAATTGCGGGCGTAGTCGAAGCGATTGGCGATGGCGTCAGCGGATTTGCCATTGGTGACCGCGTCATTGGCCTGTGCGGCAACGGCGGATTGACTGAAAAAGTGGCGATTGCTGCTTTCAACTGCTTTAAAATGCCCAACGCGATGTCGTTCGACGATGGCGCATCATTGCTGATGACGTACGGCACCTCCATTCATGCTCTTAAGGATCGCGGCCATATGAAGGCTGGGGATAATGTACTTGTTCTCGGCGGTGCTGGCGGCATTGGCATTTCGGCAATTGAATTAGCCAAGGCTTATGGTGGCCGCGTGGTTGCGGGTGTCTCGAGCGAAGCCAAGGCAGAGATCGCGCGTGAAGCTGGCGCAGACGAGGTTGTCGTCTACCCGCATCAGCCATTCGACAAGAATCAGTCCAAGGCGGTGGCAGAGATGTTCAAAGCCGCCGCTGGCCGCGATGGTTTTAACATCATCTATGACACTGTCGGCGGCGATTATAGCGAACCTGCGGTCCGTTCGATTGCGTGGGAAGGCAAATTTCTGGTCGTTGGCTTTCCTGCCGGTATCGCCAAATTGCCGTTGAACCTGACGCTTCTTAAAAGTTGTGACGTTTGCGGCGTATTCTGGGGCGCCTTTGCTGCGCGCACGCCGCAGAAGAACCATGCTAATATTTCAGAGTTATTCGACCTTTATGCTGCTGGCAAAATCAAGCCGCGCATTTCCGAGACGTTCGAGCTGGCCAATGCCGGAGCCGCCATTGCGCGGCTTGGTGGCCGAGCGGCCGTGGGCAAATTGGTCGTGCACATTTGACGTGCAGCAGCCTTGTTGATTGAACGCAAAGCCATTATCTTGAACAGGCAACAGTTAGGAACCGCAACATGACGACTTTTGACAACCGCGAAGCCGCTTTTGAAAACAGGTTCGCGCATGATGCGGAGCTGCAGTTCAAAATCACTGCGCGCCGCAACAAGCTGGTGGGGCAATGGGCCGCCGAGAAAATGGGGCTTACCCCTGAAGAAACAACGGCTTATGCGACGTCAGTGGTGCAAGCTGACTTCGAAGAAGCCGGCGATGAAGACGTTGTGCGTAAATTGCTCGGCGATTTGACGTCGGCTGGTGTGGAGGCCGATGATGCCATGATTCGCAGCGCTCTTGAAGACAAGATGGTCGAAGCGCGTCGCCAGTTTATCGAGCCAGCCTGATGGCGATGCTGGCCGAAGAAATTGAAGGCATGATCATGGCTGCTTTGCCAGATGCGCAGGTGGAAATCACCGACCTGGCAGGCGACGGCAACCATTATGCCGCGCGTGTAATTAGTGAGAGCTTTCGCGGGCTGCCGCGCGTGAAGCAGCATAAGGCTGTATATGATGCGCTCGGCGGACGCATGGGCGGCGTATTGCATGCCTTACAGCTGACAACAGCCATTCCTCAGGATTAGAATTTTTGGAGTATTACAAATGAGTGTTCACGACCGGATCGAAGAGATCGTCAAAGGCAATAATGTCGTCCTGTTTATGAAAGGCAGCCCTTTGTTTCCACAATGCGGCTTTTCGAGCAAGGCAATAGCCATTCTTGACCATTTGAACGTCGCCTATGAAAGCGTTGACGTGCTGCAAGACATGGAAATCCGCGCTGGCATCAAGGATTATAGCGACTGGCCAACCATCCCGCAGCTTTACGTTAAGGGTGAATTTCTGGGCGGTTCGGATATTATGATGGAAATGTACGACGCTGGCGAACTGCAAGCGCTGGTCGATGCTGAAGGCCTGGCAAAGACAGCTTGAGCGAGACGATGAATTAGAACCTCATGTGACGCGCTATTGCGTCACATGAAGCGGCTTCTGGCTTTGTATTGTTAAACCATGACTTGCGGGACGTCAGGTTCGGCCCGGCGTATGTTCGGAAGAAGCCAATGCAGCCAGCTCAAGGCGAGCAGATAAGATGCCGCAGCAAATATAAATAAGGGCGTAAAACCAAGCCCAGCTGCCAAAACGGCACCCGTCACGAGCTGGATCAACGCGCCACCCATATTCCCCATAAACGCACCAAAAGCGGTCACACGTCCTACTTTGCCACGCGGCACGACATCCGTGATGATCGAGAATATCGATAGCGAAAAGCCCTGATGCCCTGCCATCACGACGCCCATCATGATCGCCACTGGCCAAAATGAATCCAGCGTAAGGACGAAGGGCAATGGCACCACAATCGCTGCCGACCCGAACATCACAGTCTTGCGCACGCGGTTGACACTCCACCCGGATTCCAACAGTCGTGTTGATAGCCAGCCTGCGAAAAGTGCACCCGCGCCCGACCCGAAAAACGCGATCGCCAGCGGGATAGCAAGCTCGCTAGTCGTCAGGCCAAATTCCTTGCGATAGAAATCCGGCAACCAAAAGTTAATGAGCCACCAAGTCGCGTCAGACAGCGCCTTTGCAATCACAATCGCCCAAGTGCGCCGTTCCATCAATATCGGCCCATAAGGCGCGCCGTCGTCGGCAAAATCGCGATTTGCATCTTCCGCTCTATCGTCGAACTTCACGCCCCGCGCGAACCACAGCCAAAGCGCCAGCGTGATAAAGCCGCCTACACCGCCAAAGATAAGCGCGCCGCGCCATCCCCAAATGGCGGCGATGACGGGAATGAAAAACGGCATGATGATAGTGCCAAGCCCGGCAATCGCAGTACCCACGCCGAATGCGAACGAGCGCTTGTCGGGCGGGAAAAGCGTGGCGACGGTCTTGATCGTCAACGGCGTCTGTACGGCCTCAGTTGCGCCAAGGCCAATCCGCGCCGCTACAACATGCCAGCCAGCGATCGCCCAGCCATGCGCCATGGCCGCAAGGCTCCACGTCGTCACGCCAGCTACCATCGAACGCAGCACGCCAATTCGGTCAACAAGCCATCCGGTAAACAGGAACGAGAGCGCTGCTGCGACCTGCGTTACAAACGCCAAATTGGCGAAATCTGTGTCGCTCCAGCCCAGATCGGCTGACATATCAGGCTTAAGGATCGCGATGACTGGCCGGTCCATCGCGTTGAAGATACCGGCAACACAAAGCAGCCCAAACAGGATCCAGCGCAGCGTTGGTGTGATTGGCCTCATGTCGCTTCACCCCAGTGCATAACTCTCTCCGCTTGGCCTTTAGCCCATCCCGCTTTATGCTGGAACTCCTGGCGCATCTGCCTATAGAAGGCCATATGACACCGCAAGACATAAACGCGAATTACATCGCTGACCTCTATGGCGAAACCTACCTCGCGGAGGAAAATCCTGCGCCGCGCAAGCGATTGATGATCGGTGCGCTGTTTCCCGGATTCGCTGTTGTCGGCGTCGCTTCGGTCGCAGCGACATGGTTTTCCGAGCATTATGGCATGCCTGTTATATTGGCAGGCTTGTTGCTTGGCCTCGCGCTGAATTTTGTGTCGGCCGAGCGAAAAGTACACCCGGGCCTCGACTTCTGCGGAACGTCATGCTTGCGTTGGGGCATTGTCCTGTTGGGAACGCAAGTTACCGCAATGCAAATTGGCGGTCTTGGTGCACTCGCGTTTTTGGGGCTTATTGGCATCATGGCCTTAGTCATAGGCGCGGGGCTATTAGGCGCGCGATTGGGCGGGCAAACCAGCTATGCCGGCTGGCTGGCTGGCGGCGCAACCGCCATTTGCGGTGCTTCTGCGGCCCTGGCCATTTACGCGGTCATCGGGCGCGAGCGGCTCAACCAATCCCAATTTACGCTCACTCTGGTCGGTGTCGCTTTGGCAAGCGCGATAGCGATGTCTTTTTACCCCCTCATCGCGGCGCAACTCGATTTCTCAGACCGGCAAGCTGGCTTTCTGATGGGTGCTGCGGTGCATGACGTCGCTCAGTCATTGGGTGGCGGTTACAGCTTCTCGCAATCGGCAGGAGAGACAGCAACTATCGTGAAGCTGTCGCGTGTTGCCCTGCTTGCGCCCGCGGTCGCGCTGATCGGATTTGCGATCGGGTCCACCGACGGGCGGTCGAGAAGCCTTGCGTCGCGGCTGAAGCTGCCTTGGTTTATTATCGCTTTCTTTGCAGCAGTCGCAATCAATTCAGTTGTGGATGCACCGGCGTGGGTCGCGGAATTCGGCCTGATCGCGTCCAAAGCGATGTTGTTGTTTGCCGTGACTGCCACGGCAATGCGGTCCCGCCTCGATTTACTGCTTAGTCAAGGTTGGAAGGCATTATTGCCTGTCATACTTGCGACCTTTATTGCCTTTATCGCGTCGGCCACATTTGCATGGGCATTTCTATGAGCGAATTGACATATGACCTTGCCGTCATTGGCGGCGGCGTAAACGGCGCTGGCATAGCGCGGGATGCCGCTGGCAGAGGCGCAAGTGTTATCCTGTTGGAGCGTGGTGACCTCGCGCGGGGCACCTCTTCGGCGTCTACCAAACTCATTCACGGCGGGCTGCGCTATCTTGAGCATTATGAATTCGCATTGGTGCGCGAATCTCTGATTGAGCGTGAGCGGCTGTGGGCCATAGCGCCACATATAATCTGGCCGTTGCGGTTCATCTTGCCGCATCAAAAGGGCATTCGTCCCGCGTGGCTCGTTCGCCTCGGCCTGTTCCTATACGACCATATTGGCGGGCGAAAACTGCTGCCCGCTACCCGCACAGTAGATTTAAAAACCGAGCCAGCAGGCGCGCCACTTCGTCCCGAATTTGTGAAGGCATTTGAATATTCGGATTGCTGGGTCGACGATGCACGGCTGGTTGTGTTGAACGCGATGGATGCCGCAGAGCATGGAGCGGACATCCGTACGCGTGCGGAAGTCACCCACCTCGAACGGCGCGATGGCCTATGGCACATTCAGATTGCCGGACAGGAGCCAGTTCTGGCGCGCGCGGTCGCAAATGCGGCTGGGCCAGCCGTGCTCGATTTGCTTGCACGTGCTAATGGGTATGCCCGCAAGACCGGCGAAACAATCCGTCTGGTCAGAGGCTCTCATATTGTTGTCCGCAAGATGTTCGATACGCCGCAGGCCTATTTCTGCCAGAACCCCGATGGGCGGATATTCTTCGCAATTCCCTATGAGGATGACTTCACCCTAATTGGTACGACCGATGCCGACCATAACGGCTCGCTTGACGACATCCACGCGACGACGGAAGAAATCGACTACATCTGCGCGTCCGCAGGTGCGTATTTCAAGCAGCCGATTACAGCGGCCGACGTCCTGTACAGCTTTGCAGGCGTCCGGCCCTTAGTCGATGACGGCTCCGGAAAACCTGAAACGGCATCGCGCGGTTATCATTTCGAACTAGATGTCGATGCGCACCAAGCCGCGCCGATCCTTTCGGTGTTTGGTGGCAAAATCACCACTTATCGGCATCTTGCAGAGAGCGCCGTCGAGAAACTCGCAGCGCATTTGCCGATGCTCAAAGGCGAAAGCTGGACACTGCGTCGGCCATTGCCGGGCGGTAATTTTCCTATCGATGGCGCAGGTCGCCTTGCGGCGGATATTGAACGCGAATACCCCTATTTGCCTAAATCAGTCGTCCACCGGTGGGTGCGCAGCTATGGCACGAAAACCTACGCGCTAATGGCAGGCTGCGGTACGCTTTCGGACATGGGTGAAGAGTTCGGACATGGCCTTTTTGCAGCTGAGGTCAATTATCTCATAGACCATGAATGGGCGCGTTCGGCCGAGGATATATTGTGGCGCCGAAGCAAGCTTGGCCTGCGTTTTTCATCAGTGGAAATGCAAATGCTCGAAGAATATGTAAAGGCCAGACAGCATCAGCGCGCCATTTCGATGTTAGCGTAGCCCGCAGCAATCCAACCTATTTTCAAAAACTTGGCGGAAATACATTGAAGTCATTGACGGAAAATCCGACGCAATGCATGAATGTAACATGGGAGAACAAGAAATAGCTGAACAGCTGTCCAGTCGCGCGCAAACTTTAACAGCAGAGTTAATGGAAATTGTAAGATTTGTTCCGCCGCCGGCGCTAGCGCCTTTTGTGACGCAAATCTATTTTTTCCGGTGCGATGAAGATAAGATTCGCGATGTGCAGCCTGCCGCGCCGGGGCATCTGATCTTTCTTCTTAAAGGCACCGGAACATTGCGGTTTCAGGACGGTAATGTCGACGCAGTGGCAAAAGCGGCAGTCGTCGGACCAGGGTTGGGCGCGGCCGAGTTCCAAATTGATGGTCCGCTGCACGATCTTGGGTTTGCGCTTTCGCCTCTTGGCTTTGTTGCTTTAACAGGTCGGCCAGCCAATCATTATGTGGACAGGGCGGTGCCCGCGTCTGCGCTTTTCGGGCCAGAAATTGACGCGTTAATGGAACGGTTTGTTAAGGGACACGCGGCTGGCAATATGCGCTTGGCTCAGATGGTCGACGACGTCGCGGCATTCTTGCTGTCGCGCCTCAAACCCGTGCCCGCGTCCCATGTTCATTTGATTCAGACCGTCATTGGCTGGCTATCCAGCGATTTCGATCCTGACGTCGAAAATCTTTATTCTCAAGTCGACATGTCCCGAAGCACTACTGCGCGTTTAATCACGAAATATTTCGGTTCGGCACCTAAGCAGTTAATGCGCAAATATCGCGCGCTACGCGCCGCAACCATTATGGTCGACCCGCGCGCATCCGCCGAGATGCGGGCACAGGTTGAGTCTGTATTTTACGACCAGCCCCATATGATCCGAGAAATCCGGCAGTTTGCCGGACGGACACCGGGTGCACTCGACAGCAATAATGCAAAGCTGATGCGGCTGTGGCTAAACCGGGACAATTTCCGCGACATCGAGTCCTTTCTGGCTTGATTTAAGCGGGCAAAGGGACCATCTGAGACCAATCGGAGTAATTTTATCCGATTAGGAATCGTAATATGCGTTTGTCCAACATGGCCGATTATGCAGTGGTGATCATGAGCGCAGCTTCGCGCCATTGTGGGTTTGCGCGTGTGTCGGCAACCGATCTTGCGGCTGAAACAGGCCTTGCCCTGCCGACCACACAAAAGCTTGTGAGCATATTGACCAAGGCAGGCCTATTGCGCTCCGCACGCGGCACAGGCGGCGGCATTACCTTGGCTCGCCCTGCTGCAGCGATCAGTATCGCCGACATCATTGAAGCGGTCGAAGGCCCCATCGCCCTCACTGCATGCTGCGATTCACATAAGCATTCGATTGGTCAGCATTGCCCGAAAGAAGGCAGTTGTAACGTTCAAGCGCATTGGCCGGTCGTGAATGGCGCAGTGCGCGGTGCCTTGGCACAGATTAATTTGGCGGGATTAACGCGATGAGCGACGAGATGGATATCAAGGACAAGGCAGCATGGGATGCTGCTGACCGCGTCGCTGACTATGAGCACGGCTGGTCGTCGGACATTGAAACGGACTTTGCGCCAAAGGGCCTGACCGAGGATACTGTCCGCTTTATTTCCGCCAAGAAAAACGAGCCGGAATGGATGCTCGAATGGCGGTTGAAAGCGTTTGCCATGTGGAAAACGATGACCCCGCCCGATTGGGCCAAGCTCAACGTGCCGCCAATCGATTATCAGGACGCATATTATTACGCCGAGCCAAAGGCGAAGCCAAAGCTTGGTTCATTGGATGAGGTCGACCCCGAAATCCTGCGCATTTACGAGAAGCTTGGCATTCCGATTGCCGAGCAGGAAGTGCTTGCGGGCGTTGAAGGCGCGCGCCGCGTGGCGGTTGACGCCGTGTTCGACAGCGTTTCGGTCGCGACCACCTTCCGCGCCGAACTTGAGCGCGCTGGCGTTATCTTCCGCAGCATATCGGAGGCGATCAAGGAATATCCCGAGCTGGTGAAGAAGTGGCTTGGCAAGATTGTGCCGATGCACGACAATTATTTCGCCACGCTCAACTGCGCAGTCTTTTCGGATGGTACGTTTGTGTACATCCCCGAAGGCGTGCGGTGCCCGATGGAGCTCAGCACCTATTTCCGCATTAATGCAGAGAACACCGGCCAATTTGAACGCACATTAATTGTCGCCGACAAGGGCAGCTATGTCAGCTATCTCGAAGGCTGCACTGCGCCGATGCGCGACGAAAATCAGTTGCACGCTGCCGTCGTCGAACTGGTCGCATTGGACGATGCCGAGATTAAATATTCGACCGTACAAAACTGGTACCCTGGCGACGCCGAGGGCAAGGGCGGCATCTATAATTTCGTGACCAAGCGGGCGTTGTGCCAAGGCCGGAATAGCAAGGTTTCCTGGACTCAGGTCGAAACCGGCAGCGCGGTTACTTGGAAATATCCAAGCTGCGTCTTGAACGGCGAAAACTCGGTCGGCGAATTTTACTCGGTTGCAGTAACCAATAACTATCAACAAGCTGACACCGGCACCAAGATGATTCACAATGGTAAGGGCAGCCGCTCGACTATCGTGAGTAAGGGCATCAGCGCCGGACACAGCAACAATACCTATCGCGGTCTCGTCCGCGTCGCGCCCAACGCCGAGGGCGTGCGTAACTTCACGCAGTGCGACTCCTTGCTGCTTGGTTCACTCAGCGGCGCGCACACCGTGCCTTATATCGAAGTGCGCAACCCGAGCGCACAGATTGAACATGAGGCAACGACAAGCAAGATCAGCGACGACCAGATGTTCTACGCAATGGCGCGCGGCCTGAATGCCGAGGAAGCTGTGGCTTTAATCGTCAACGGCTTTGCCAAAGAAGTGCTTCAGCAATTGCCGATGGAATTCGCGGTCGAGGCACAAAAGCTTCTTGGAATTTCGCTTGAGGGGAGTGTTGGTTGATCCCGGCTCCGGGAACCGATGCACAGAAATGATGGATGACAAAAGTATAATGCTCGAAATTAAGAACCTCCACGCCAATGTCGGTGACAAGCCTATTCTCAAGGGCCTTACGCTCTCGCTCGGTGCGGGCGAAATCCATGCGATCATGGGGCCGAACGGCGCTGGCAAATCGACTTTAGGCTATGTGCTATCTGGCCGTCCCGGTTACGAGGTGACCGAGGGTGAAGTTTGGTTTACGCCACCTGTGTTCACCGGCGAAGGCCGGGGAACACAAGGGCCAATCAACCTCCTCGCGCTCGAACCGCATGAGCGCGCCGCCGCGGGCCTATTCCTCGGCTTCCAATATCCCGTCGAAATCCCTGGCGTGTCAAACGTCCAATTCCTGCGTGAGGCACTGAATTCCCAGCGCAAAAACCGTGGCGAAGCCCCCTTGTCTGGCGCTGAATTCCTGAAGGTCGCGCGCGAACAGGCCGGTGCATTGGGCATGGACATGGACATGCTCAAGCGCCCTGTAAATGTCGGCTTTTCGGGTGGCGAAAAGAAGCGCAACGAGATGGTGCAAATGGGCATCATCAACCCCACGCTGGCGATCCTTGATGAGACCGACAGCGGCCTCGACATCGACGCGCTGCGCATCGTCGGCGACGGCATCAACCGCATCATGCGCAAACCTGACAAGGCGGTCTTGCTTATCACTCATTATCAGCGGCTTCTCGATTATGTGAAGCCGGACTTTGTCCACGTCCTCGCCGATGGCCGTATCACGCGCACTGGCGGCGCTGAATTGGCGTTGGAGCTTGAGCGTGACGGTTACAAGGAACTGGCGGCTTGAACTTGACTGCACCCACTCGTCACGATGAAGCATGGCGCTACAGCGACATTGCCGCGGTTGAGGCGGCGTGGCCATTACCTTCGCCTGAAAGCATTATCGTGCCTGCAGGTGGCCATTTTGGCCGGACAATTGTTCAGGATAAGGGCGCAATTCACCAGCTTGATATTGCCATTGGCAAGGGCGCGACGGCGGCAATCCATATCCTCAACATCGGCGGCGACTATGGCCGCGTCGAGTTGAACGTGACTTTGCATGAACAGGCCGATTTCAAGCTTGGCGCAGTCCAGATTGGCGGTAACACGCAGACATTGGAAATCGTCACGACCGTCACCCATGCCGAAGCCAAAGCGACATCTTCGCAGATCGTGCGCTCGGTCCTCGCCGGCACGGCGACGGGAACCTATTTAGGTAAAGTCGCCGTCGCACGCGATGCGCAGCTTACCGACAGCGTGCAATCGGTAAAAGCTATGCTGCTTGACCGCAGCGCGACCGCCAATGCCAAGCCAGAACTCGAAATTTACGCCGACGACGTTAAATGCGCGCATGGCTGCGCGATCGGCGAACTGGACCCGATGGGGCTATTTTATCTGCAAGCGCGCGGCATTGCGCCGGCGGATGCGAAGAAGCTCATGCTTCAGGCATTCGTTGCTGGCGTGTTCGAAGGCGC
>JAZKGS010000026.1:29252-31547 GCA_040385805.1 Pseudomonadota bacterium
CGGATGCGAAGAAGCTCATGCTTCAGGCATTCGTTGCTGGCGTGTTCGAAGGCGCGGCGGATGAGGAACTGCTGACCGGGGCGGCTTTAAAAAAACTGGGGGATTTGGTGTGAGCTCCACCTTTTCTCCGTTTATGCCGAGCGTCGTCGAGGCACCCATTGGTTTAGCGCCATTGTCGAGTGGAATCTCGACTGGGCTTAAAGACCAATTCCCAGGCATCGTGGGCGCTGAGGGGGCCAACAACTGGCACTATCTCGACACCGCCGCGACGGCGCAAAAGCCGCAGGTCGTGCTTGACGCGATGATGCGTGCAGGCGGCGTGGATTACGCCACCGTCCATCGCGGCGTCTATGCGCGGTCGGCGAATATGACTGTTGCATTCGAGGCGGCGCGTGATCGTGTAGCGCGCTTCATGGGCGCAGCTTCATCCAATGAAATCGTCTTCGTGCGCGGCGCGACCGAGGGCATTAACCTAGTCGCGCATAGCTGGGGCCAGTCGAACGTGAAAGCGGGCGACCGCATCATGCTAAGCCAGCTGGAGCATCACAGCAACATCGTGCCATGGCAAATGCTTGCTGAAAAGGTCGGCGCGCACATCGATGTCTGCCCGCTGACTGAGGACGGGCAGATCGACCTTGACTGGCTACAAGCAAATTTGACGCCAGAGCATAAGATGGTTGCGCTTGCGCATGTGTCGAACGTGCTTGGCTCAGTGCTCGATGCCAAGCGCGCCGCGAAGGCAGCACACGCCGTTGGCGCGAAGTTCTTGCTCGACGGATGTCAGGCCGCACCCCGCATGCATTTGGACATGGCAGCGTTGGATTGTGATTTCTATGTCATGTCCGGGCACAAATTATATGGCCCGACTGGTCTTGGCGTGTTGTGGGCGAAGGCCGAAACGCTGAACGCCATGCCCCCATATCAGGGCGGCGGCGCGATGATTGATCGCGTAACATTCGAAAAGACGACCTACGGCCCAGCGCCCTCGCGGTTTGAGGCGGGAACTCCGATGATTATTGAGGTCATTGGGCTGCATGCCGCTATCGACTTTGTTGACAGCTTTGGCCCAGAGGCAATATTCGCGCATGAAAGCGCACTCGCCGCACAAACACGCGATGCCTTGCGTTCGATTAACTCGATTACCTTATACGGTCCCGAACAGTCGGCAGGGATCGTCTCCTTCTCGATGGAGGGCGTGCATCCGCATGATATCGGCACGATATTGGACGAGGAAAATGTCGCCATTCGCGCTGGCCATCATTGCGCACAGCCTTTGATGGACCATTTGGGCGTGCCTGCGACAGCACGGGCGAGCTTTGGGATTTATAACGACGAAGATGATGTCGCGGCTTTGGTGCGCGGCCTCGAACGGGTGAAAAGGATATTTGGATGAACGAGAACATCCGCGTTGAAGAAGTTGATCATGTCGAAAAGCCGCGCCGTGCCCGCGTCGACGATCCGACTGAAACGCCAAGCGCTGAAAGCACAAATGAGACCTTCGAACGCAAGAAGGACTATCTTGAGGGCTTCCTCGCGCAACAGCCCGCCGTCCCTGCCCAAAGCGAGCCCGATGGCGACCTGTATGAAGCGGTTATCTCTGCGCTCAAGGAAATTTATGACCCCGAAATTCCGGTGAACATTTATGACCTTGGCCTGATCTACAATGTCGAAATTAATGATGGCCATGCCGTCGTTTCGATGACGCTGACAACGCCGCATTGCCCTGTTGCAGAATCGATGCCCGGCGAAGTGGAGCTGCGCGTCGGTGCGGTTCCCGGCATTGGCGACGCTGAGGTAAATCTGGTGTGGGAGCCAGCTTGGAGCCCAGCCAATATGACTGATGAAGCCCGTCTGGAGCTTGGAATGTTATGACTGAAGTGAAAACACGCGCGCGCCCTGCTGCCGTTGTCCTGACGCCCGCATCCGAGGCACGGATTGCCGAACTGATGTCCAAGGCATCTGAAGGCGCGATTGGTGTGAAGCTCTCCACCCCGCGCCGTGGCTGTTCGGGCCTTGCGTACTCGGTCGATTATGTGACGGAAGCCGTCGCGTTCGATGAGAAAATTGAAACGCCAGGCGGCGTGCTGTATATCGACGGCGGCTCCGTACTATATCTGGTCGGCTCGGTCATGGACTGGGTTGAGGATGAATTCGCCGCTGGATTTGTGTTTACCAACCCGAATGCCACGGGAAGCTGCGGCTGCGGCGAGAGCTTTACCGTTTAAAAATCAAACTGCAGGCGGAAAGCAACGCCCACATCGTCGGGCGCGTTTTCAAAATGCCCTGGCTCCTGTC
>JAZKGS010000026.1:31647-47070 GCA_040385805.1 Pseudomonadota bacterium
CGGAAAGCAACGCCCACATCGTCGGGCGCGTTTTCAAAATGCCCTGGCTCCTGTCGCCAAAATAGGTTCGACGAGAAATAGCCGCCATACATCGGCACACTCCACGCAAGCTCGCTGGCAATCTCCTGTCCCTTTGGCGCAAGTGAAAACTGGCGGACACCGAACGTCGTGCTGAGCGCTGCGTAGTCATAAGCCACGGGCAGATTGAGGGCGAGGCCGCCGCGCGTTACGCGCAAGGGTTGCGCAATACGGAATGCAAGCCGGTCATTGTTGGCGAAAACATTGCCACCCGATAGATCCAGTGAAAAAGCGTTGCTTTGCAGCAGACTTTGCCGCGTCAGCGATGCCCCTGCATTGGCATATGTCCATCCCTGCCGCCAGCTTGCGCCAAGCGACCAAGAGCCGACCAATTTAATATCGCCTCGGCCATCAACAAACAAGCTACGCGCGCCATTTTGGCCAATGAAATTGGCGAAGCGCGCGCCAAGCACGGTTTCATCTTCGCGCATCCAATTTGCACCCATGGCAAATTTGACTGGGCCAATCTGACGGTCCAGTGAAACGCCAACGGAGGCATAAGGATAGCGGTTGTGGGAGCCGCGAAAGAACTCCGCCCTGCCGCGTTCGAACAAGCGTGTTTCGCCAGCCTCGACGCTTCCTGTCAGGCCGAAGCGCCCAAGCTGGTGGCGCAAGGCAAAGGATTGCCCCGGTGCCTGTTCAAAGCCGCTTTCCATCCGCGCATCGGTTGCAGTCAAAAACGCACCGCCAGCCATGCGCTGCAATGCGGCAACTTGGCCTGCGGCGGCTTGGCGAATACCAAGGCTAAATCGGGTATCGCGCGAAATGGCAGCGCTGACTCGACCAGCCAGAATACGCGCTTGGTTTTGTTGTCCATTGGATAGCACCAAGGGCGAAAGGCGCCCGCCTCCGCCGTCGCTTGCACTTATCGAGAAGGCGATTTCAGTCGTGCCTTGGGCCATGCTGACGGAACGACCCTGATCCACCAAAGCAGGCGTTAGCCGCAGGCGCGGGGAAGTCGCCGTCATGCCATGCGCAAGATTAACGTCATATGCCCGGCCATAGCTATCCAGCACCACAGCGTTGACTGGACGATTGGACAGTGCCACGTCGCCCATGGGCGTGGATGTAGTACCACCAGACCCGCTGAGTGGCACCGCAGTGCTTGTCCCCGCCAGCGAGGTCGTACCCGATGGCGCAAAAGCGCGACCAATATCCAATATGCCGCGTCCGTAAATGGGGTCTGTGCCGAGCGCACCGGCCTCGCGCGCCGATGTCAGAAGCAAGTTCACAATCTGCGCCCCCGTCAAATTGGGAAAGGCTTGTGCAAGCAATGCCGCTGCGCCCGCGATTTGCGGGGCCGAGAACGAGGTGCCGTTGAATACACGTACAAAATTCTGTCCGTTTTGTTCAAATCGATAAATCGCGTCGTTCCGGTATTCGCAACAAATGCTTTCACCCAAGGCGGACAATACGGCGTTTTGTGAGACGCCCGCCCTGTTGCTGAAATCCGATATGATATTGCTGCTGTCGACGGAAGTCGCAATGATAACCAGACCATTGCCGTTAGCCAATAAAGCTTGCGCAAAGGGGCTTGGGCTATTGGGGTCGAATGCGGGATCAGCATCATTCCCCTCATTGCCTGCCGATGCCACGATCACGATTCCGGCCAGCGTGGCCCGATTTATGGCTGCCCGCAGCGTGCTGCTTGCGCCGCCTGCTCCCCCCAATGAAATATTGATAACACGCGCACGATTATCAATGGCGCGATTGACACCAGCGGCAATCGCGGAGTCAAAGAACGAACATGCCGCCTCATCTTCGCCGACATCAGCCATGGTGCAGCTTCCGGCTTGGTCAGCGCGCAGAGCCAATATGGTCGCATTGTAAGCAATACCGTGGACATCACGGTCGTCCTTGGCAGCGGCGAGGACCCGTGTCACGTCAGTGCCATGCCCGTCATCGTCGCCAAGCGGCCTGCCTGCGCCAGTCACATCACCCGACTGTGCGTGGATTCGGCCTGCAAATTCGTGGCTGTTTGGATCGATGCCTGAATCGATCACGCCTACGGTGACACCAAGCCCGGATGCACCTGCACGGTAAGCCGTGACGGCATTATGGAAGCCCGGCCCGTCGGACCGGTTAAACTCGCTCGTCGCGAAATTTGTTGTCGGCGGAGGTGGGGGCGGAGGCGGTGGGGGAGGCGGTGCAACAACAACGGGTGGCGGCGCAACGGGCGCAGGCGTTGAGTTCACACCCCCCCCGCCGCCGCATGCGGTCAACGATAGTGCAAACACCACCGATCCGCATAATGCGCGCGTACGATCAACCTTCGATATGTTCATGCAAATGCGACTTTCGGACAGCAGACTTCGACATTTACGCATGATTCGCTTTCGCTAGTCTTAACATCTCCGTTGAGAAAATTTGCACAGCTTGTTAGGCGCCAAAGATGCATATTTCACTTTCCCATGTCGATAGCTGGATCTTTGATCTGGACCTCACCCTCTACGGTCCGGAAGCCAATATCATGGCGCAAGTCCGCGACCGGATCGCGTTGTTCGTCGAAAGATATTTCAATATCGGATCTGATGAAGCGCATGGCATCCGGCATAAATACTGGAAGAAATATGGAACGACGCTTGGCGGGCTAATGGCCGAACACGCCGTTGATCCGCATGGCTATCTCGATTTCGTGCATGATGTCGATATGCGCCTTTTGAACCCAGCTGCCGAGCTGCGCGGCCAAATAGAGGCTTTACCTGGCCGAAAGCTTATCTTCACCAACGCCGATGCACCTTATGCGCAAAGAGTGCTAAAGGCACGTGGATTGGATAATCTGTTTGAGGATGTTTTCGACATCCACCGGATGCAGCATTTGCCCAAACCGGCCGCCGCAAGCTATGACGCCTTGTGTGCCGAACTTACCATTGATCCTACGCGCGCGCTTTTCGTTGAGGACTCTGCGCATAATCTGGTTCCGGCCAAGGCGTTGGGGATGACAACAATTTGGGTGAATCACGGCACCGAAGCTGATAGCAGCGATACAGAACAATATATTGATTACGAGATTGCTGATCTTAATGACTGGCTTTCCTCAATCCATAGAAACGAAAGCCCGATATGACTGACCAACTCGCCAAGACTATCGATGCCGCATGGGATGCTCGCGACGGCGTTTCCAGCGCCACGCAAGGTGAGGTCCGCGATGCCGTGGATTCCGCTTTGGCTGGTCTTGACGACGGGTCGTTCCGTGTTGCCGAGAAGGTTGATGGTATTTGGCAGGTCCACCAGTGGCTAAAAAAGGCTGTGCTTTTGTCTTTCCGCCTAAACGACAATGTTTTGGTCGATGGCGGGGCGTCGGGCGCGCCTGCTTATGACAAAGTGCCGTCGAAATTCAGCGGGTGGGATGCCGAAAGATTTCGCGCGGCGGGTTTCCGCGTTGTGCCCGGTGCCGTCGCGCGACGTGGCAGCTATGTTGGCAAAAACGTCGTTCTAATGCCTAGCTTCGTCAACATTGGCGCGCGCGTGGATGATGGGACGATGGTCGATACTTGGGCCACCGTTGGCAGCTGCGCGCAAATTGGCAAAAATGTTCACCTTTCGGGCGGCGTTGGCATTGGCGGCGTCTTGGAACCACTTCAGGCTGGCCCAGTCATCATCGAGGATAATTGCTTCATTGGCGCACGTTCGGAAGTTGTCGAGGGCGTGATTGTCGAAGAAGGCGCGGTGTTGTCCATGGGCGTGTTCATCAGCTCAACCAGCAAGATTATCGACCGCACAACAGGCGAAGTATTTGTTGGCCGCGTCCCTGCTTATTCGGTTGTGGTGCCCGGATCGATCCCCGGAAAGGCCTTGCCAGACGGCAGCCCTGGCCCAAATCTTTCCTGTGCAGTCATCGTCAAAAGGGTGGATGCACAGACCCGCGCAAAGACCGCAATCAACGACCTGTTGAGGGATTAACTCGACGAACCGAAACGCAACTGACCGATCTTCCTTGCAATTCGGACCGAATCACTCCATAACCTTGTGGCGGACCGGGCCCCTCTGACGCTCGCTTCTTCGGAAGGAACGTGATGTCGGCCGCATCGGATGTTTCCGGTGCAGTGGTCAGGCGGTCTTCAAATACCCCCCGAATTACGCTTGGCCTTGGCCGGAACATCCGATTGAACTTAAACTATGTTCAAAGAGGATGATGTCATGACTTTTTCGTCATTTCGGTTGATGCAATACCACCAGAAAATCGACCGCGAACTGCGCGCCGAAAACACCCGGCGCTGGCCCGATATTTTCCGCATTCAAAAGCTGAAGCGGCTTAAACTGGCAATCAAGGACCGGCTCGAAAGCCATACCAAAGCGTCACTGCGGCGTCCCTTGCGCCTCAACAAAATCTAAATTTGAACCTTCGCACCACGCGGACTGTGCGTCTGCGTGGTGCGCACATTTACGTAAAACAGGGAATATTTCATGGAATTTTTGACAATGGACTGGCTGGGCACGCCGGTCTGGTTTTGGCTCGCTTTTCTCGGCCTCGTAGTCGCGTTGACAGCCTTTGACCTGGGCATCTTGCACAAGGAAGACAAGGAAATGGGCATCGCCGAAAGCCTGAAGCTGTCCGCTTTCTATATCAGTATCGCGATGCTGTTTGGCATCTGGGTCTGGTTCCAGAAAGGTGCCGAGATGGGCATGCAATATTATACGGGCTTCTTCATCGAAAAGGCACTGTCGATCGACAATGTGTTTGTCATCAGCCTGATATTCACCTTCTTCGCAATCCCGCGCAAATATCAATATCGTGCGCTGCTTTGGGGCATCATTGCAGTTATCGTTTTGCGTGGGCTGATGATCGCGGCGGGCGCTGCCATTGTGCAGGAATATTATTGGACGCTGTATATCTTCGCGGTCTTTCTTGTCGGAACCGGCATCAAGATGTTGTTTAGCGGCGATTCTGAAATGGACGTCGCGAATAACCCCGTCGTCAAATATATCTCGACGCACATGCGGGTTACCAAAGAGCTTCATGACGAGAAGTTCTTTGTGAAAGTCCCCGACGAGAAAACCGGCAAGATGGTGCGTGCAGCCACGCCCTTGTTCTTGGCGCTGGTGGTTATCAACCTTGCCGACCTTGTGTTTGCGGTAGACTCGGTGCCAGCAATCTTTGCGATCACGACTGACACCTTCATTGTGTACACATCGAATATCATGGCGATTTTGGGCCTGCGTGCTTTGTACTTCGCACTGGCGGCGATGGTCCATCGTTTCCATTATCTGAAATATGCACTGGCGCTCGTGCTCGTCTTCATTGGCTCGAAGATATTCGTGTCGGATTTCCTCATGGACGGCGACAAGTTCCCACCGGTGCTTAGCCTTGGCGTGACGTTCGCGCTAATACTCGGCGGCATTTTGTATTCCTTGTGGAAAACGAAGGATGGCGGCCAATCACAAGCCGCCCAATAAGGAGAAAACAGATGGCTTTGAGATCAATATTTCTCTTTGCACCGGCTGAAACAGCCGCGGTTGGCAAGGGACCTGTGGGTTTTGCGATAAGCCTCGCAAAGGCGCAGGGTGCGCAATTGACGATTTTTACGGTTGCCCTAGACGTCACCACCCCGGAACTTAACACGGATGTCCCATCCGTGGCAGCGCATCTTCGTTCTGCTGCGCATGCGGCGGGCGTTGAATGTACGCTTATAACGGAGCATTCGCATGTCTTAGGCGTCCATGAAGTTGTGGCAGAGCATGCGCGGCTCCACGACCTAAGCGTTATTGGTAGCCAACGCTCGGGGCTTTTGAACGAGCGCATGGTTGCCGAATATCTTATGTTTGAAAGTGGTCGGCCGGTCATTGTTGTACCTGAGGCATATGATGCGCCGTATCAAAACGACCGCTTTGGTGTTGCTTGGGACAACACGCCCGCTGCCGCCCGTGCTTTAGGCGATGCCATCACGCTGCTTGGTCCGGAACAGGTGCACTTCCTTACGATCATAGGCGAAAAGCCGCTGCCAACCGACCTTGATAGCAACGCACTCGTTACCCTTACCGGTCGGCGCGGTGTAAAGGCCGATCACGTAAATGCTGCGCTTTTCGGACGCAGCATTGCAACAGCTCTGCAAGAAGAAACTAAGGCGACAGGAGCACATATGCTTGTGATGGGTGCCTTTGGTCATTCGCGTTTGCGTAGCTTCATATTGGGTAGTGCCACAGCAGATATCCTAAAAAACATCCATGTCCCCACCCTACTCTCACATTAACCAAACAGGAGAATGATCAATGAAAGTTAGTTTACCCGCGACTGACCGTCGCACTATGTTGGGCCTTACCGCCGTGACAGCGGGGGCCGCAATGGTTGCCTCTGCTGCCCCAGCCATCGCCGCAGCAGATACCGCCGCAGCCACCACAAAGCAGTCTATGACGCCAGACCAAGCGCTCGCCAAGCTCATCGACGGCAACCGCCGTTTTGTTGCCGATCAGATTTCGTCTTCCGACATCACAACCAAGAGACGCCTTGAGATCGCAAAAAGCCAGTCGCCCTTTGCCGTCCTGATCGGCTGCGCCGATTCCCGCGTTGGGCCTGAGCATTTGTTCGGCGGTGGTCTTGGAGAATTGTTTATCGTGCGGACCGCGGGTAATTATGTCGATGATGCAGGTTATGGCTCAGTCGCTTACGCCGTCGCTGCCTTGAATACACCGTTGATCGTGGTGCTGGGCCACGAACGGTGTGGCGCAGTGGACGCAGCAACAAAGCTGGTCACCGACAATGCGCAATTGCCGCCGTCATTGACACGGATGGTCAAGCCCATCCTGCCCGCCGTCATTGACGCTAAGGCATCGCTTGGCACAAAGACCGACTTGGTTGACCATGCCATCCACATGAACGTTCGCCATGTTGTCCGTGGCTTGCGTGAAACGTCAGACCCCATCATTGCCGTACCGTTGAAAGCCGGCAAGGTTAAAGTCGTCGGCGCATATTATGACCTCGACACCGGCGCAGTCGATTTCTTCGACCGTGGCTAGGCGCTAGCGCCGGTCTTTGGTAGGCGCATTAAAGTCTGGCGGTTTGTTGGCAATCCAGTCCACAAACCGCCCGATTTCTTCATGTGCCAATAACGCGTCGACAGTAGCAAAGCGCTTTTCGAGATCGCTGTTGGTGAAGTTGGCATGGATGGTCCGGTGACAGATCGGGTGCACTGGTTGCCGTTCTTTACCACCCCGGCTTTTGGGGACCGGATGGTGCCATTCCGTTACGCTGCCCATCGGACGAGAGCAGAGCCAGCAATTTACTTCTGGCTCCGCCGATGCATCTTCCGGCTCGTAATGATCGCGAATTTTCCGCGCCATAATGGCTTCCCTAAATCCAGCCTGCCAGCAACTCAGTTCTTGCTTGGCCCAAGCAAATCCAGAACCGCTGCAGTTGTTGCCTCAATGCCCAACCGCACCGATGGTTCCGGATCAATCTTGAACAAAGGCGAATGGTGACCGGCAACGGCTGGCCCGCCATTTTTGGCTGCGGCTATCCATTCAGGCTTGGTTCCGCCAACGCCGAAATAATAGCCTGGAATGCCATGTTTCTGATCAACGAAGAAGGCGAAATCTTCGGCGCCCATTGTTGTCTGGCGGAACGGTGCCACTACATCCTTGCCCAAGGCATTGGCGATTGCGCCGTTTAAGCGGCGCGCAAGTGCGCCGTCATTGACCGTGACCGGGGTGCTCTCGGTAACCTTCACGATCGGCAACTTGTCATCTGGCAAGCCATGCGCTGCGCCAATGCCTTTGGCGACGCGTTCAATGGAGGCAATCAACTGGTCACGCACGGCCTGACTGTTGGAACGCACCGTGACTTGCAGGTCAGCATATTCGGAAATGATGTTATGTTTCGTTCCTGCGTGAAACGCACCGACCGTAATGACGCCGGGATCCAAGGGCCCTTTTTCGCGGCTGATAATCGACTGCAAACCAACTACGATTTGTGAGGCGATATAGACGGGGTCACGCCCCAAATGCGGTGCCGCGCCATGAGTGGCTATGCCGGGAACGCGGATATCGACGCTGTCCGCGGACGAATATTGAATACCTTCTGATGCAGAGATTTTGCCAGTCTCAAGCTCCGCCGCAACATGAAACGCCAAGGCGTAATCAGGCTTTGGGAAACGGGTGTAAAGCCCGTCTTCAATCATCGCTTTTGCCCCGCCCACGCGTTCTTCGGCAGGCTGGACGATGAACAACACTGTCCCCTTCCAACGGTCCTTCATTCGTGCGAGTTGCCGTGCTGTGCCCACCAAAGAAGTGATATGCACGTCATGACCACAGGCATGCATCACAGGCATTTCCAGGCCATCCACGCCAACTTGTTTCACGGTGGAGGCGTTGGCGAGCCCTGAGCGTTCCTGCACTGGCAAGCCATCCATATCGGCGCGGACAAGCACGACTGGCCCATCGCCGTTTTTCAGCATGCCGACAACGCCCGTGCCGCCGACTTTCTCGGTCACGACCATGCCGGACACGGCGCGAAGTTCCTGAGCCATGCGCTCGGCTGTTTTAAATTCGCGGAAAGACAATTCGGGATTGCGGTGAAAATGGTCCCAAAGGCCAGCCAAAGACTTGTCATAGTCGGCTTTGACCGAGTCCGCATAGTCAGGCCTGGCGACGGCGGGCGTCACGGCCATAGCGCTTGCCAGCAGCGCGCCAAAAATAGCTTTTTTCATTATCCTGTTTCCCCCTGCTTTTCCCAATTTCTTTCCCGCCCACGCTATCACGGACACGCGTCAAAGCAATGCCCCACGGGAGCAAATTCATCGACCATCGTTACGTAACGGTAAAAACCACTGCGGTCGGAAGGATTAACCCAAAAACCCGCGCGCAACGAATATGCCTCCCCTACATGGCCGAACCAGCGATTACCTTCTTTGTCGGTCAACCAATGGACGCCAAGACCATAGCTCGTGAAATAGCCTTTATCGTCGTCGCCGTTTTTGCCGTCAAAGGTCCACACTGGGCCAACCATCTCGGCAAAACTTTGATGCGACATTAAGGGCGCCCCATCGCGCAGCAGTAACTGGCCAATTTTGCCCAAATCACGCGCCGAAATCCTCAAACCGCCTTGTGGGCTGAATGCTGAACCATTGCGACCAAGCTGATAGAGCGTGTCGACGTCGCAACTACCGTCACTTGCGGGATAAACCGCACAGGGGTCAGGCCCATTCATAGGCGCATCGCGTGCCAAGTCACCATTGGGCCGCAGCAAGGTCACGGCTTGTGCCCGCCGCCCGTCGCTACAACCAGCGCCCCAATTATAGCAGGCATCCAACCCAAGTGGCGTCAGCACCAGCCGCGCCATCAGCCGGTCGAAACGTTCACCCGTTGCGCTTTCCATGACAGAAGCTATCAACGGCGAATTGATGTTAGCATAAGAAAAATATGTGCCGGGTGCGTGGGCCGCATCCCATGCTTTTGGACTGGCGAGTACGGATTCAAGGCGACCATCGAGCGGCACGATATAGTCGATTTTGTCGCGCAAGCCGCTTCGGTGCGACAACAGAGCACGCAACGTAATTGGCGTGTCAGGGAACGCCGGGTTTCGCACGTTCCAGCCAAGATAGTCGCGGATGTCGCGGTCAAGATCGAGCTTGCCCTCTTCCACCAGCCGCATCACCGCAATGGCTGCCACCAGCTTTGAAATTGAGGCGACGCGAGCAGGATCATCAATGGTCACAGCCCGCCCTGCAACGCCGGCATCACCTTCTAATATTGCTGGCGTGATGTCGTCTGCAGTGAACTTTACCATCACCACCGCTGGCCTGATTCCCGTTGCAGGAGGCCTGATTTCGGTTGCCACAGACTGAACCAAATTGGGGCCCTCAGGCGACGCGCATCCGGATAGCATCAGGGCCACAAAGATCGCGGCGGCATGCCATTTGCCGCCCGCGCTAATCATGACGCGGGACACGCACCTACATATTTGCCTGTCGCTTTGCCCTGCATTGCGACCTTGCCAACCATGGGTAAGCGGACGTTGACCTTGCTGTCATAATTGAATTCAGTTTCGCCCATGACACCAGCGAGCTCCATATCTACGCTGCCCATGCCGTCCATGCCACAAGACAACTTCATGTTCACATTCTGCCCCGAAACGTCAAACGCCTTATAGACGCATTTTTCGGCGCCATCGCCGCCGAAGAAATCCGCGCCTGGCTTTTGGGCCTCTACGTCGGTCAGACAGCTCTGGCTTGAGGCGCTTTTGGCGACCTCATCCATGACCTGTTGCTTTTGGCCCCTGCTTAATGTCGGCACATTGATGTCATCAAACACGAACTTTGTCTCCCAAAGCCCGGCCTTCATGGGAATGAAGGCATCATAATCCATTTCGGCCGCGCGCTCTTCGCTGTCGACGACGCCGTTGCCGTCTTTGTCGGCACTATTGTCGGCACATGACGCTAGTAGCACAACCGCTGGAAACACCTTTTTTAAAATGGTCAGATTCATGTGGGACAATCTCCGACGCGCTTTCCTTCGATCTTGCCGGTCATTTTAACGGCGCCCATGGGCGTTCCTTCGGTGTTCTGTTCGATGTTCATTGTATAGGTTTCAGCATTGAACTTGCCGTCCATTTTGCTTTTCACCACGATCGGGCCGGTTGGTTTACAAGTCATCGACACTTTCACGCCGTCTGTTGAACGGTCGAGATCGTCAAAGGTACAATTGGCCTCCGGCGGCGCGCCAAAAAACTCCATTCCGGGCTTTTCGGCCTGCGCCTGCGTGAGGCAACTACGCTGAGTCACACCCTGGCCCATTTGAGCCTTGATCTGGTCTTGCATACCGGCGGGCGCGCCAGGTGCTTCAATTTTGTCGAACCCGATCTTTACTTCCCACAGGCCGGGTTTCATCGCCATCGCTCCGCCATCAGCCATTTCGGTTGTGGCTTCGGCATCGCTGATTTTACCGTCGCCATCGGTGTCTGCACCCTTATTCGAACAGGCGGATACTGCCAGCGCTGCGGCGCTTAAAAGTAAGAATTTACGCATTGATCTACCCTCTCATCTATCTCTGTTGTGCTTGTGTCGCCGCCTGCTTAAAAACGCAACAGCGATAAATGCTGGCCGGCTAAAGTCACACAAAGATCTCACCAAAATGCACCCTTGTTGCTTCGCCTAGTGTAGCATCAACCGAGGGCCGATTGCGAATTTGAATTTCCCTCTCATTATCTAAGCTCAGACAAATTGCTGCCATTTAAGAAAGTAAATGCATGGCATCGGCGCGCATTCACCGCACGCCTCTTGCTCTTGCTGCACGCAAGGCACATATAGCGAACATGGCTGAACTCATAATCCGCCGTGGGCTGGAAGAACCAGACACGGTTGGCACCTTCACCCCGCACCGCCCTGAACGCCCGTCGAAGCTGGAAGGCGGCAGGCCGTTCAAGATCGTGTCCGATTATTCACCCGCGGGGGATCAGCCGACGGCGATCCGCGAGTTGGTGGAAACTGCTTTAACCGGCGAAAAGAACCAGGTTCTGTTGGGCGTTACAGGTTCAGGCAAAACCTTCACCGTTGCTCAGGTCATTGAAAAATTGCAGCGTCCAGCGCTTATTCTTGCGCCAAACAAGATTTTGGCGGCGCAGCTTTATGGCGAGTTCAAAAGCTTCTTCCCTGACAACGCAGTCGAATATTTCGTTTCATATTATGATTATTACCAGCCCGAGGCCTATGTCCCGCGGAGCGACACGTACATCGAGAAGGAATCGAGCGTAAACGAAGCAATTGACCGTATGCGCCATTCGGCGACTCGGTCTTTGCTGGAGCGCGATGATGTGATTATCGTCGCATCGGTGTCGTGCATTTACGGCATTGGGTCTGTCGAAACTTACTCAGCCATGATTTTCGACCTGAAAAAGGGCGAAAGCGTTGATCAGCGCGAGTTGATACGCAAATTGGTGGCGCTTCAATATAAACGCAACGACATGGCCTTTGGCCGGGGCAATTTCCGCGTGCGCGGCGACAATCTCGAAATCTTCCCGTCTCATTATGAAGATACGGCATGGCGCGTGAGCTTCTTTGGCGACGAGATTGAGGAAATCGCTGAATTCGACCCGCTGACGGGCAATACTGGCGCAAAGCTGAACAGTGTGCGCGTTTACGCCAACAGCCATTATGTAACTCCCGGCCCAACGATGAAGCAGGCCAGCGAGGCCATTCGCTTTGAGCTAACCGAGCGCTTGAAGGAGTTGGTGTCCGAGGGCAAATTGCTGGAGGCGCAACGGCTGGAGGAACGAACCAATTTCGACCTTGAGATGATTGCCGCGACAGGTTCTTGCGCTGGTATCGAAAATTACTCCCGCTTCTTGACTGGCCGTCTGCCAGGCGAGCCGCCGCCAACCTTGTTTGAATATTTGCCCGAAAATGCGTTGCTTTTCGTCGATGAAAGCCACCAGACGGTGCCGCAAATCGGCGCGATGGCCAAGGGCGACCATCGGCGAAAGCTGACTTTGGCCGAATATGGTTTCCGATTGCCATCGTGCATCGACAATAGGCCGCTGCGTTTCAACGAATGGGACATAATGCGCCCGCAAACGGTATGCGTTTCGGCGACTCCCGGCGGATGGGAGATGGAGCAATCGGGCGGCGTATTTGCCGAGCAAGTCATTCGGCCAACTGGCCTGATAGACCCGCCGGTCGAGATTAAGCCCGTTGAAGATCAAGTGCAGGATTGCATCAACGAGTGCCGCAAAACAGCAGAGGCTGGCTTCCGCACTCTTGTCACCACGTTGACGAAGCGTATGGCGGAAGACTTGACCGAGTTCATGCATGAAGCAGGCCTTCGCGTGCGGTATATGCACAGCGATGTCGAAACGCTGGAGCGCATTGAGCTAATCCGCGATCTGCGTCGCGGCGTGTATGATGTGCTGGTTGGCATCAACTTGTTGCGTGAAGGTCTCGACATTCCTGAATGCGGACTGGTCGCCATTTTAGATGCCGACAAGGAAGGTTTCCTCCGCAGCGAAACATCGCTCATCCAGACCATTGGCCGCGCGGCGCGAAACGTTGAAGGCCGCGTGATCCTCTATGCGGACCGCATGACCGGAAGCATGGAGCGCGCCATCCGCGAAACCGACCGCCGCCGCGAAAAGCAGCATGCTTATAACATTGAGCACGGCATTACCCCGGCAACGATTAAGCGCGACATTCACGATATCGTTGCCGACACCGCCAGCCGGGATTCGGTCCTGGTTGAGATTGATGCCGATGGTGCAAACAACCTCGTCGGGCACAATCTGCGTGCCTATATCGACGATCTGGAAAAGAAGATGCGCGCTGCTGCTGCTGATCTGGAGTTTGAAGAAGCCGGCCGCCTGCGCGACGAAATCCGGTCGTTGGAGGCAACCGAGCTTGGCTTGCCGCACCAGCAACATGTCGCTGCCCCCAAGGGTCGCGCAACCGAAGGCCAGCCCGGTACGCGTAAAATGCGTTATGGCAAGACCCAGCGTAAGTTCGGGAAATAGCGCTTAGTTCAGTAGCCGGATAACTGCCGAAAGTCCTGCAAGGCCAAGGACACCCGCAACAAAGCTTCGCCACAAAGCTGGCGGGACTTTGCCGAAGGATTTCGCGCCGAACCAGTTGCCGAGTAGCACGGACGGGAATAGCAACAGCGATAGCCACAAAAGGCGCTCATTGGCCAACCCAAGTACATAAGCCGAAATCGTGCCAGCAATGGCGGTCGCGAAGAATACCAGCATCATCGATGCACGTGCTTCCTTAGGCGGGATGGGTTGGCGCAAGTAAAAGGGCACGACAGGGGGCCCCGGCATCGCTGCAAAGCCTGTCAAAATGCCGGATGCAATGCCCGTAAGCGCGGTTTCCTTAGGTCCGGGACGAAGCTCCCCGCGTTGTGGCAGCAACACCAGCACGAACGCCCCAATCGCGATTCCCGCAATCATTAAACGCGCTATATCTGGGCTGGTGTTCATCAACAGCCAAACGCCAAGCGGCGTCGCAAACATGGCAAAAACGGCAATCGTCAGCGCACTTTGCCGGTGCGCGTCAGCGTATATGACCTTAATACCAACAGGGCCAATCAGTACCTGTAGCAAGATGCCAATGACAACGGCCTCCCCAGGCTTGACGATCAATCCGAAAAGAGGAACCAGGATGATCGCCATGCCAAACCCGGTTAGCCCCCGAATATAGGCCGCACCGAAAGTCATAGCCGCCAACAACAACAATTGCGCCGTGGCGATTCCAATCAGGTCGTGAATATTCAGTGTCCCATGGCGGCGTGATCAGCCGCGGTCAGCGGCTTTTCTGCCGCCGCAATGCCCTTTTTGTCGAGCCACGCCTGCATTTCCTTCATCTCGGCTTCCTGCGCGGCAATGACTTTTTGCGCCAGTGCGCGGACTTCTGGGTCCTTGCCATGTTCAAGCGCAACCTTAGCCATGTCGACTGCACCCATATGGTGCGGGATCATACCCTGCATAAACGCGACATCGGCGTCTTCGGCGATATTGCCCATTCCGGAATGCATCTTGTCATTCGCCGCGGCATAGGCCTTTTGCGCAACGTTATAGCTCGCGGTCGCATCGGGTTTCGCTGCTTGTGTCTCACCTGCTGGTTCCGCAGCGGGTTGCTGGCACGCCGACAACAAAAGCACGGCAGCAAGCGTTAATGGAAGTGTTTTCATCTATAATTCCTTGAAGAGCCTTAGCCAGGCTTAACGGATATCGGGCGGGGTAGCTTCACCCTTTAGCATAACAATCGCTTCTTCTAGCGTCATGATACGCTGGCCATCGGAACCAAGGCTTCGGATTGCGACCTTGCCTTCTTCTGCCTCACGCATGCCGACAACTAGCAAATGCGGTACCTTGGCCACGCTATGCTCTCGGACCTTGTAGTTAATCTTCTCGTTACGTGTGTCGGCATCGACGCGAATGCCGGCGGCCTTGAGCTTAGCGGTAACGTCATGCGCATAGCCATCGGCCTCCGACGTGATCGTTGCCACGACGGCTTGCACAGGCGCGAGCCAGACAGGAAAGCGGCCAGCATAATGTTCGATTAAAATGCCAATGAAGCGTTCGTAGCTGCCGAAAATCGCCCGGTGAAGCATCACGGGACGATGGCGCGCGCCATCCTCGCCTACATAGCTTGCATCGAGACGTTCAGGCAGCACGCGGTCGGACTGGATCGTGCCGACCTGCCATGTACGGCCAATTGCGTCAGTAAGATGCCATTCCAGCTTGGGCGCGTAAAATGCCCCTTCTCCCGGCAGTTCTTCCCAACCATATTCTGCCGTCGCTAGACCCGCTCGGACGACGGCATCGCGCAGTTCATTCTCCGCCTTGTCCCAATCCTCGTCAGAACCAAAGCGTTGTTCAGGCCGCAGCGCAAGCTTGATCGAATAGGTAAATCCAAATTCCTTGTA
>JAZKGS010000027.1:0-2167 GCA_040385805.1 Pseudomonadota bacterium
GCCGTCGCCGGCCCAAACAGGGTCAATGTCCGCCGGAACGTCTTCTATCATGGTCACCTGCTTCATCGAATTGCGCAGTCCTTGTTCGCTGGTGTGCTGGCGGTAAAGCCGCGGTAGCCATCAAGTGCCACCTCGCCACAAAAAGCGGCATAGCCTGACACGCTTGGAAAATTGATGAGTTGTCGCTTCTTGCCCGGGATGTTCGCGCCCATGTACCAGGAGTCCGCTTCGGGAAAAAGCGTCATCGCGCCTACTTGGGCGACCATTTCGGTCCAGCTCGCCTCGGCTTGCGGATCGGCATCGAAAAGATCTAAGCCCTTGCTCCGCATCCAGACCAAGAAGTCGCAGATCCAGTCGCCCTGTATCTCCGCGCTTGTCGGGCCGTTGGAGAAACCCGATGGGCTCAGGGGGCCGTAAGCGAACAACATATTGGGAAAGCCCGATACCGCCATTCCCAGATAGGCCCGCAAGCCGTCTTCCCAGGCTTGCGAAAGTGACAGGCCGTCCCCCCCGGTGATGTTCATGTCGATCAACCCGCCTCGCCCGGCGTCGAAGCCGGTGGCGAAAACGATGAGATCGCATTCGACCTCGCCGTCTTCGGTCGTAATTGCGTGCGGCCCGACCCGGGTGATCGGGTTTGCTTTCAGATCAACAAGCGCAACATTGTCCTGCGCGAAAATTTCGTAATATCCCTGTTCCAGCGATGGCCTTTTCGTGCCGAACGGATGCGGCGGTTCGGATGGCGCGAGTTTGTGGGCCAGACCGGGATCGGCGATCCTCGCGCGGACCTTGTCGCGCCAGAAGTCGTAGGCATGGCGGTTAGCTTCGCGATTGATAAGCAGGTCGGCGAAGTTGTGATACCAGAACCTCAATCCGCCCCGCTGCCACAAATCTTCGAAGTGTGCATTGCGCACTTTTTCGTCGACTTCGAGTGCCGACACCTCAAGCGACTGGCATTCAAACCCCCCGCTAGTCTGCCTGCGCTGTACGAAAATGGCAGGATAGCGATGCTTTTCGTGTTCCTGATCTTCCCTCGTCAACTGCTCCTGCCGCATCGGCAAGGCCAGGATTGGGGTTCTTTGGAACAGGGTCAGCGTCTCTGCACTTTTCGCAGCTTCCTGGGCGACCTGCACACCGCTCGCACCGGTTCCTATCAGGGCAACTTTGCGTCCATCCAGATCGATACCCTTCTGCGGCCAGCGCGCGGTGTGGAACCATTCGCCCTCGAAATCCTCGATGCCCGGAATGTCAGGGATATAAGGCTTCGACGCGAAACCGAGGGCAGGCAGCAGGAAGCGTGTCGATATAGTTTCCTCGCCCTCAAGCTGCAGTTGCCATAGTCCCGCCCCCTCTTCAAAACCGGCACGCTCGACTCGCGATCCCAGCCGTATAAGCGGCCACAGATCGAGGGTATCGCAGACATGCCGGAAATACGCTCGAAGCTCTTCCCAGCCGGGAAAGCGCTCACTCCAGGTCCATGACTCCCACACTTCGGGTATCGAGAATTCATAGAGAGGAACCTGCGAATCCACTCGTGCGCCGGGATAGCAATTCCAGTACCAGATACCGCCGGGCTGGGCCGCAGCATCCACCAGCAGTACGCGGAACCCGGCATCACGCAACTTGTGGAGCAGGTAGATCCCGCTGAAGCCGGCACCTACAATCACTGCGTCGAAATCGGGACAATTCCTGTTACTCACGGCGCGATTGTCGCACTCTCGGCAATTGATTTTGCCGCTGCATAGTCAGCCTTTCCGTTCGAAGCGCGTAAGGCTGTTTCGGTCGGAACTATGGTCTTGGGCGTTTTGTAGCCTGCCAACTGCCCCCGGACATGGTCCTTCACGGCTTGCTCGTCGAACGGGACGTCTTTATTGAGGTGTACGACGGCGGTGACGGCCTGGCCCCATTTTTCGTTCGGCACGCCTACCACCAATGCGTCACCAATGGCTGGGTGGGTCTTGAGAATCTCCTCGACTTCCTCGGGGTAAACTTTCTCGCCAGCGGTGTTGATGCAGACGCTTCCGCGGCCCAGCAAGGTAAGGCTGCCATCGGCCTCGACCAGGCACCAGTCGCCTGGAATGGAATAGCGCACCCCATCGATTGTGCGGAAAGTCTTGGCAGATTTTTCGGGATCCTTGTAATAACCCGCTGGGATCGCACCTTTGCG
>JAZKGS010000027.1:2267-20768 GCA_040385805.1 Pseudomonadota bacterium
TCTTGGCAGATTTTTCGGGATCCTTGTAATAACCCGCTGGGATCGCACCTTTGCGGGCGATAAATCCGGGCACGCCGCTTCCCGGCTTCACTTTCTGGTCGTTTTCGTCGAAGACATCGCAGAATTCGCCGATCCCGAATTTAGCGGTGTTCGTGCCCCCTTGCGCCGTTGTGACGGAAAGGCCGAAGCCGAGCCCTTCTGAAGCGCCAAAACTGTCCATCAGCACGACCTGGGGAATGTGTTTGCACAGGCCGGCCTTGACCTCCTTGCTCCACATCACGCCCGATGAGATGATGGAGACAAGGCTGCTCGTGTCCCAGTGACCGGGATTTTCGTCCAGTGCGTTGAGCATCGGTTTGGCAAATGCGTCGCCTACAATTGCGATGCTTTCCACCTTATGCTTCTCGACGGTGTACCACAACTCCGCAGCATCGAAGGACGGGTCAGCAAGAGTAACGATCGCGCCACCCGACATGAGCGTACCGATCGCAGTGATGAAACCCGTCCCGTGCATCAACGGACAGGCGGGAAGGGTACGCCTCCCAGGGCCTTGACTCGCGATCAGCGCAACATTTTCTTCGAGTGTCTGCGGTACAGGGCCCAGCAGCTTCTGCGCGTCGAGCTGCGCTTTGCGCATGTCGTCGTGCCGCCACATGACGCCCTTGGGCATACCGGTCGTGCCACCTGTATAGATGAAAAGGAGATCGTCGGGCGAGCGTGTGATGCCGAGCGCCGAACCGTCCCCGTCTTGCGCGAGTGTCTCGTAAGGGATCGCAAAAGGCGCGATTTCAGAAAGCTCGCCAATTTCCACGAACGTGTGAACTTTCCCAAGCCGGTCCTTGAGTTCGACGATACAGTCGCTGAACTCCGAACTGTAAACGATCACCTCGCAGTCGGAATCATCGAAGATGTAGAAAACTTCTTCGGCGCGATAGCGGTAATTGATGTTCACATGAGTCAAGCGTCCCTTGAAACAGGCCGCCATCAGCTCGCCATATTCGGGCCGGTTGCGCATATAAAAAGCAACCTTCGCGCCATCGCCCGCTCCGCGTTGACGCAGCGCGCGCGCGATATTGTTCGAGCGCGCGGACATTTCGGGCCAAGTAACGATCCGGTCCCCGTGAATCAGGGCTGGCGCGTTCTGGGGCATGGCAGGCTCGATTGCGTCGAGAATGTCGCCGAGATTCCAGTCGATCATATTGGTTCTCCTCTCGAACGGGGCGGCGACACAGGCGCGAGCGTCTCCCCGCAAAAATATTACGCGGCCTTGGTCCAGCCTTGAAGCGCTGCTGCCTCTGCCCGCACCGTCTCGGGCCCGCCCAGGACCTGCCGGTCGAAGCCGATCCGTTTGAACCAGTAGTGCAGGCCTAGCAAATCGGTGAAGCCCATGCCGCCGTGCACTTCGGTCGAAGTCCGGGCGACAAATCGATGGACTTCGCCCGTGAGTGATTTCGCATGGCAGGCGACGAGCGATGCATCCTCCGGCATCGCGTCGAAGGCGTGGGCTGCGTACCAGACAAGCGAGCGGCATGGTTCATGGCGCGCGGCCATTTCGGCGCACATGTGCTTTACGGCCTGGAAACTGCCGATCAGGCGACCGAACTGTTCGCGCTGTCCGGCATAATCAACAGCCTTTTCGAGCATGGCCTGACCGGAACCTAGGCTGTCGGCGGCGAGGATTACGCGGCCCGCATCACGCAGCCGGGCAGTTGTCGTGCCGCCATCGTCGGCAAGTGGTTCCGCCTTTGCCCCGTCGAAACGCAATTCGCCGACGCTGCGGGTGCGATCGATAGTCGTTAGCGGGATTGGTTCCAGACCGGACGCTCCGGCGCCGACAAGGTGCAGCCTGCCACCGGCGTCGGCGACGATATATACATCAGCACCTTCGAAATCGAGTGAGAACAAAGCGGTGCCGTTTAGCCTCCCTTCGGCTGAGGAAACCGCAGCGCCGTCGCGCGCCGCGATCGTCTCGGAAATCGCGACACTTATATGCGCTTGTCCAGTCGCGATCTTCGGCAACCAGTAGGCCTTTTGCGCCTCGCTGCCTGCCTCTCTCAGCGCGATCGGCGCCAGAACATGACTGGCTAGAAAGGGCACGGGGGCGACCGCATAGCCGAGCTGTTCCGCAACTATCGTCGCGTCTAACAGGGTCATGCCGAGGCCGCCATGTTCTTCGGGGACGAGCATCCCTGCAATTCCCAGCTCGTGGAGCGCGCGCACCACCTTGTCGCTTATCGGATTGCCCCGCTCTGCACATTCTCGAACGTGGTCGAGCGTGCAGATGTCGGCAAGACACCGCGAAACGGCGTCGCGCAACATTTGCTGGTCTTGCGAAAGTCCGAAATCCATCAGTCTGCTCCCTGCTTATGCTGCGCCAAGCCTGCGGTTTGATGCCCCGCATCCGAACTCTTTCCCGGCTTCGGTTCGCGCGGCATTTCGAGGCCGCGCTCGGCGATGATGTTCTTCTGTATCTGAGCTGTCCCGCCGCCGATGATGAGCCCGAGCTGGAACATGTAGTTCCATTGCCACGCCCCTCCGTCCCGCTCGCGGGGGCTTTGGTGATAAAGAATGCCCAGTTCGCCCATAGTGTCGATCGCCAGCGCCGAAATCTGGTGAGCGAGCTCGCAGCTTTGCAATTTGACGATCAGCTTCGCCATGCCGCCTGGCTCACCCCTGAGGCTGTTCGAAAGTATGCGCATCCCGTTGTATTTCATCGCCGCCACTTCGGCCTGAAGTGCTACCAACCGGTCGCGCAGTACCGGATTGTCCATCGCTCGAGCCTGGCCCATGCGCTCCTCCAGCATTAGCGCGATCAGCGCCTGCAGCCGATTTTCGAGCGCGTCGGGATCGCCCAGCATTCCGCGCTCGTGTCCAAGCGTTGCGTTCGCCACAAACCAACCCTGGCCCCGCTGGCCCACGATCTGGTCCACCGGGACGCGCACATCTGTAAAGAAGGTCTCGTTGAACTCGGCGTGACCCGTCATCGTCTTCAAGGGACGGACTTCGATACCCGGCGTGTTCATCGAAAAGATCAGGTAAGAAATCCCGCCATGCTTGGGTGCATCAGCTTCGGTCCTGACGAGGCAGAAGATCATGTCTGCATGCTTTGCGGTGCTGGTCCATATCTTCTGGCCGTTGATGACGAATTCATCATTCTCGACGTGTGCGCTGGTCTTGAGGTTGGCGAGATCCGACCCGGCACCGGGTTCAGAATAGCCCTGGCACCAAACGACTTCGCCCTTCAGCGTGGGTTCGATCCAGCGCCGCTTCTGTTCTTCGGTGCCAAGTTCGAGCAGGGTTGGCACGAACATCGAGATCCCTTGATTGGCAAGCCCGCCCGGCACTCTAGCCCGCGAAAATTCCTCCGCGATGATGCGCGATTGAAGGATGTCAGGTTCGGCTCCAAAGCCGCCATATTCCTTCGGTATGGTTCGCGCAGTATACCCGTGCTCGATCAATAGTTTTTGCCATTGGACTGCCTCGGGTGAGGGTCGGGCTGCCCGGTCTGCAGAAGGCGGCGCAAGATGGCTGTTCGCTTCGATGAAAGCGCGCACATGCTTGCGAAAAGCATCATATTCGGGTCCGTATTCGAGATCCATTTCGTTTCTATCCTTTGCGCAAACGGAACACCGGCAGGCGGAAATCCGGGGCAATCAGTTCGAAATCCAGTTCTACTGGAAGATCAAGCTCGAGGCTGTCGCGGTCGCAATCCACAATACGGGTCGCCATTCGCACGCCTTCCTCAAGTTCCACCACCGCAGCCACGAACGGGATGTCGGCAGCAAAAGCGGGGTGCAACGCCTGATGGGTTACGGTCCAGGAAAAGAGCGTGCCCTTGCCGCTGCTGCGTTCCCAGGAAAATTCCGGAGAACCACAGCTAGCGCACATATAGCGCGGGAGGTGGCGGAAGCAGCCGCAATCGCCGCAACGCTGGAAATAGAGATTGCCGTCCTGGCACCGCTTCCAGAATTCCTGCTCGACCGGGTCCTGCGGCCTCGGTCGGGGTTTGGGGGGCACATCATGCGCGGAAGGCCGCATTTTCGGAGGCAGGTCATTTTCGTCGTTCATTCAAACCTCCTGAGGATTGCGATGCTGCCGTCGCCGAGATCTCCCCAGCCGGTCACAAGGCCGGTCTGGGCGCCCTGTACCTGGCGTTCGCCGCAGTCGTGGCGCAGCTGGCGCACTGCTTCAACGACATGATTGAGGCCCCAGACATGCGCTTCGCTGAGCAAGCCGCCATGGGTGTTGATCGGAAAGCGTCCGCCCAGCTCGATCTGGCCGTTTGCGACGAACTCGGATTGCCCGCCTGGTTCGCAAAATCCCATGGCTTCGAGCTGCAGCAACACGACGTAGGTAAAGCAATCGTAAATCTGAAGAAAGTCCATGTCCTCGCGCGTAACGCCCGCCATCTCGAAGGCGCGCGGCGCGGCGTAGCTAAGGCCGATCTTGAACGGGTCGGGCCGCGAAGGAATGTCGTCGGCAGGATAGGGGTGGCCTTCGGCGGCGCCGGCGATGCTGACGGGCACATGCGGCATGTCCCTAGCCCGATCCATTCGCGAGATGACGACCGCGCAGGCACCATCGGTTTCGAGGCAGCAGTCGTAGAGCCGGAAAGGCTCGGATATCCAGCGCGCCGAATGATAGGTTTCCTCGTCGAGTGGGCGACCATAAGTAAAGGCCAGCGGATTCAACTGCGCATGACGTCGGCAGGCAAGGGCGACTGCCGCCATAGCGTCCGCACCGACGCCGTATAGTTTTGAATGGCGGGTTGCCAGCCAGGCATACATCTGCACCGGCAAAAAAACGCCATAGGGAATATAGTATCCCTGTATGGTATTGGTCAGGGTGTTCATGTTCATCGGACGGGTGGGCGGAGCACCCGGTTTTTGCCTGAGGGCGGAATAGCCGTTCCAGCCCAGCGTCACGAGCACGTGGTTGCAAAGCCCACTGGAGATCGCCATTGCCGCGTTCTGCAGCGCTGTCGTCGGGCTGGCGCCGCCCATGTGCACGGTGGCCGCATAGCGCAGCACGTCGATGCCGAGATTGGCGGCCATTTCCTCCGATGTCGTATAAATCGGCGGCGGCACCATGCCGTCGATATCGGAAGGCTTCAGCCCGGCATCCGCGATTGCACGACGCGATGCCTCGAGCATCATGTCCACTGCGGTGCGTTCGGAGCCCTTGACGAAATCGGTTTCGCCCACGCCAGTTATGGCGGCCTTGTCGGCAAAGGAAAAGATGTGTGAAGCATTCATGCTGCGTCCCCGTCTTGCTGCCGCTCAAAAATGGGTTCTGGCGCGGGCCAGCGCTTTTTCGGCCCCCTCGACAAGATCGCGCATGACGTCTGCCGCTGGGCGGATCGAGTCGATCAAACCGACTCCCTGGCCGGCAAAGCCGGGGATGATGTCCTTGCGCTCAGCCTTGATGCCCGAGGCCATGACCGGCCCCGAAATCATCGACTGATAAGGCATGGGAAGTGGTTCCTTGCGCGACGAAACCCACGCATCGGCCCATTTGTTGCGGATCATGCGCGCGGGTTTGCCGGTCAGCGAGCGGCTGACGACGGTATCCGCATCGCCGCTTTCGGTGATCGCCTCCTTCTGAAACTGTTCGATACCTGCTTCATCGGTTGCCAGGAATGCCGTTCCGATCCAGGCGCCTTCAGCGCCAAGCATCATCGCCGCAGCGACTCCGCGGCCATCGGAGATTCCACCCGCTCCGATCACGGGAACACGATCGCCCACCGCATCGACCACCTGCGGAATCAGCGATAAGGTTCCGATAGGGGAATTGTGGCCACCCCCGTCGTGACCCTGTGCAACAATCATGTCGATGCCGGAATCGACCACCTGCCGGGCGTGCTTGACCTTGCCGATCACCGCCATGACCTTGGTGCCATTCGCATGAAGGCGGTCCATCCACGGTTCGGGATTGCCTAGGCCTGCGGCATAGACCGGCACCTTTTCCTCAATTATCACTTCCATCTGCGCCTCGAAGAATTCCCTCGAGAATAGCTGCGGTCCGCCTTTGCCCATTTCCGGCGCACCCGCCGCGCGCATGGCCATTGCCACATCGATTGCGGGCAGATTCTCCCGCTCCATAAAATCTCGGGTGAACTGCTGGTATTCGCCAAGCAGTGCCATCGGGTTGTCGGGTGCGCCGCCGCTTTGCGGTGCCAAACCGCGCCTGACGGAGGCAGGAAGGAGGGTATCGACCCCAAACGGCTTGTCGGTCATCTCACGGGTCTGCCGTATCCAGCGACGCAATTGGTCCGCCGAGCATGCCGCAGCTCCAAGAACGCCAAGCCCTCCGGCATTCGATACTGCGGCCGCAAGCGCGGGAACGCTCGCCCCACCCATTCCGGCCAGAAGGATCGGGTATTCGATCCCGAGAATTTCGCAAATGCGGCTTTTGAGCGCCATTGTCCTGCCTTCTCCTTCCTGTGCCTGGCACCGATGCCAGCGCGTTATATCTGCCCCCACCTGACCTTCTGGGCTACGAGCTCTGGGCTTCTTTGTGCCAGATAGGATGCCGAACCCGCCACGAGACGGGCCATGGCCTGCCGGGCCGCTTCGGCATCGCCCGTGCGAACGCCTTCGAGAACACGGCGCAGGAACCGTAACTGGACTGCCCGCTCCTGTGCCGAATACCCCAATGAGTGCGAGAATTCGCGGGTAAGCAAATGCATCGCGGAGGTCAGCAGGCCGAAGAGCGGATTGCCGCTGGCCCAGCCGAGCAGGTCATGAAAACGGCGGTTCAGTTCCTCGAACTGGCTCCCGGCTTCGTTTCGCTCCAGCTCCTTGAGGCAATCGGCAAGTGCGCTCAGGTCGCCAGTGGTTGCACGCTGCGCGGCATAAGATGCCACATCCGGTGCGAGCGCTTCACGTAATTCCAGTAAACCCCTCAGGTCCGCCTCCATGAAATGCAGAATGAGCGAGAGACTGCTCGCGAAGTCTCCAGTCTGCGGTCGAGCGACCACCGGCCCGCCACCGCGGCCGAGCTGAAGATGGATGACACCCTGAAGCTCAAGGAAGCGCAGTGCTTCGCGCAAAGTCGCTCTTGCGACTTCGTATCGGGCAAGCATCTCGTCCTCGCGGGGCAACTTGTCTCCCGCAACATGCGCCTGAGCCTCGATGTCGCGAACGATGTCCTGCGCTAGGGTGAGTGCGCGCTTGGCTTTCTTCGTGTCATCGATCTTCGGTTGCATGTCTGGGAATCGCTCCTGTTGCAAAACACTTATAAGAGTTCATTACTTTATATGTCTAGCTTATAGGCATAAATGACGGCATTCAGCTAAATTGTGATATAAACATTATAAGCTTTCTTGACTGGCTCGACGAAACATTTATCTTCCGAGGGAATGGCGAGTCTGTTTGACAGGGGAAAAGGACGGGACATGAGTATCGACACGACGGAGCTGGATACTGCGGAAAAAATCGCGACAATTCCGATCGAGCAGATCGATGTGGCGCGGCCGAGCCTTTTCCAGAAAGACACGATAGGCCTGTTCTTCGACCGACTGCGCAGGGAGGAGCCGGTACACTATTGCCGCGAAAGCTATGTGGGACCGTATTGGTCGATCACCAAGTTTGACGACATCATGGCTGTTGACACCAACCACAAGGTATTTTCGTCTGAGGCAAAGCTCGGCGGCATCGCCATTCAGGACATGCATTCGGTGGAAGGCGGGCTTGAACTTGAAATGTTTATCGCCATGGATCCCCCAAAGCACGACCAGCAACGAAAGGCCGTCACTTCCGCTGTCGCGCCGTCCAATCTGCAGTTGCTTGAACCAACAATCCGCGAACGTGCGTGCCAGATTCTCGATGAACTTCCAGTGGGCGAGGATTTTGATTGGGTTGACAAGGTCTCGATCGAGTTGACTACAATGACTCTTGCAACCCTGTTCGACTTTCCATGGGAGGAACGGCGCAAGCTCACGCGCTGGTCCGACATCACAACCGCAGCTCCGGAAACCGGCATAGTCGAGTCGTATGACGCGAGGCGCGAAGAGCTCATCGAATGCGCGATGTATTTCAAGGGCCTGTGGGAACAGCGCATCAATGAAGAACCAAAAAACGACCTGATTTCCATAATGGCGCACTCTCCAGCGACGAGGGACATGCCTTTTTTGGAATTTTTGGGGAACCTCCTTCTACTCATCGTTGGGGGCAATGACACAACGCGCAATTCGATCAGCGGCGGTGTGCTTGCTCTCAATCAGAACCCCGACGAATATCGTAAATTGAATGGCGATCCATCATTGATCACCAGCATGGTTCCAGAGATTATCCGCTGGCAGACGCCGCTGACTCATATGCGCCGCACTGCGCTCCAGGATTGGGAGATCGGCGGCAAACAGATCATGAAAGGTGACAAGGTTGTTATGTGGTATCTGTCAGGCAACCGAGACGAAACGGTCATAGACAGGGCTGATGAGTTTATCATCAACCGCACAAACCCACGCCATCACCTCTCATTCGGCTATGGTATCCATCGATGCATGGGTAACAGGCTTGCAGAACTGCAGTTGCGGATCGTCTGGGAAGAGATTCACAAGCGTTTCGCAAAGGTCGAAGTGACCGGCGAGCCTGAGCGCCTGTTTTCGAACCTTGTGCGAGGGATTACGAAATTGCCGGTGCGGCTGCACGCCCGTTGATTTACTGAACAGGAAATGCGGAGTTTATGATGGTCAAACTGACGTTCGTTTCCAGCGATGGAACGCACAGAGATGTCGAAATAGCTGAAGGCGAAACCGCACGAGAAGCGGCGATCTTCAATGATGTTCCTGGCATCGACGGTGATTGCGGGGGTGTATGCGCCTGTGCGACCTGTCATGTCCATGTCGATCAGGCCTGGATCGAAAAGGTAGGCCGCTTGGAAGAAGGGGGCGGGGAGGCCGAACTTCTGCAATTTGCAGAAGGGGCGAACGAATATAGCCGCCTTGCTTGCCAGATCCCCATCGAGATTGAGTTGGAGGGTTTGATTTTGCACGTTCCCGAGCAGCAATACTGACGTGCCTAAGTTATGCATATTCGTCTGCTTGGGGCGAAGCGAATTTGATTTTTGAACGGAGGTCTGCGTGCCGGCTCAGCTAGAATCTGGTGTAAATGCGAACGACGAATTGTTTCGGACCGAAGTGCAGCAATTCCTCGCGGCAAATTTCCCCGAAGATCTCAAGGGCAAGGGCAATCCGCTTGCCGGGCTCGAAGGGCCCACTAACGAGACCGATCAACAGAGGAAATGGCGCGAGGCTGTGGGCCAGCGCGGCTGGGGTACGCCGACTTGGCCCAAGGAATATGGCGGAGGCGGGCTGAGTAAGGCACAGGCCAAGATACTCGATCATGAAATGATCAAGGTCGGCGCATTCAACCCCATCGGCGGTATGGGCGTAATGATGTTTGGCCCGACGCTCCTCGAATATGGCGACGAAAAGCAGAAGCGGGAGCATATCCCGCCAATCTGCCGTGGCGAGATCCGATGGTGCCAGGGTTATTCGGAGCCGAATGCAGGATCGGACCTTGCGAATCTGCAGACCTTTGCTGCGGACAAGGGCGATCACTATCTCGTCAACGGGCAAAAGACCTGGACCAGTGGTGGTCAATGGGCGGACAAATGTTTTGCGATCGTACGGACCGACAGGTCCGACAAGCACAATGGCATCAGCTTCATGCTGATCGATATGGATTCGCCGGGTGTCGAAGTCCGCCCAATCACCATGATTAGCGGGACCAGTCCGTTCTGCGAAACCTTTTTCACCGATGTGAAGGTACCGAAGAAAAATCTCGTAGGAGAGGAAGGCCAGGGCTGGACAATCGGCAAACGCCTGCTCCAGCACGAGCGCACGAACATTTCGGGTGGCGGGAGCCTCGCGGGCATGATGGGCCAAAGCGTTGGCGCTATCGCAAAAAAATACTGCGAAGCGGATAGCGATGGTGCGCTTTACGACAAGGTTCTGCGCGACAAGATCGCAGATCTTGAAATCCGATGGAACAGCTTCCTGCATACTGTGCGTCGTGCGCTGCAGGAAAGCAAAGCGCAGGGCGGTGTTTCGGAAATCAGCTCGGTGCTCAAGAAACTCGGTACCAAGCTAAGCCAGGAGCGTAGCGAACTATTGATTGAAATCCGCGGCCTTCAGGGCCTTGGCTGGGAAGGCGAACAGTTTACCGATGGCGAACTGGAGGACGTGCGCGGCTGGCTCTTCGGCAAGGCAGCGACGATCTACGGCGGTTCGACCGAAATCCAGAACAACATCATTGCCAAGCGGGTGCTCGGCATGCTCGACCACCAGTAAGAGACGGGAGCAAAAGGACAATGGCAGTTCTCAACGAAGAACAGGAAATGTTGCGCAGCATGGCGCGCGACTGGGCGACCAATGAAAGCCCTATATCCGAATTCCGCAAGGTCCGCGCTGCGGGCGAACCCAAGGCTTACAACGCGGACTCTTATGCCATGATGGCGAAAATGGGTTGGGCCGGGATCATCATTCCCGAAGCACATGGCGGATCGGATTTCGGTTTCCTTTCCGCCGGCCTCGTGGTGGAGGAACTCGGCAAGACGCTGACCGCAAGCCCGCTGGTGGTTTCAACTATCGTGGCAAGCGCAATCGTGCTTGGCGGAAGCGACCAGCAGAAAGCCAAATGGCTTCCCAAGCTCGCCAGTGGCGAAACCGTGGCAACGTTAGCTGTCGATGAAGGTCCGCATTATGATCCCTCGGCAATCGAGACAAACGTATCGGACGGCAAGCTGACTGGCAAGAAGGCGTTTGTACACGAAGCGCATGGCGCAGACCTCTTCTTGGTCGCGGCCAAGGATGGCCTCTACCTTGTCGCAAGAGACGACAGTGTTTCGCTTGTCACGCGCAAGCTCACCGACCAGCGAAGCCACGCAGATGTCTCATTTAATGGCGCTGCCGCCGAGAAGCTCGAGGGCGGAGGCGTCAGTCTTCTCGACGATGTACTCGACCGGGCGCGCGTGCTTTCGGCCGCCGAAATGCTCGGTATGGCACAGGCCGTGTTCGACACTACGCTCGACTATCTGACACAGCGTGTACAGTTCAACCAGGTACTCGCGACCTTTCAGGCGCTGCAGCATCGCATGGCGGACCTGTTCGCCGATCTGGCGCAGATGCGCTCGGCCGTCGAGGCGGGCTTGCAGGCAGTCGACGGCGGCTTTGGAGTCGCGCGTGCTGCGACCATTGCGAAGGCGGAGGCGAACCGCGTGCTGAATGTAATCAGCAACCAAGGTATCCAGCTGCACGGCGGCATCGGGATGACCGACGAATACGATGTCGGTTTCTACCTCAAGCGCGCCCGCGTGCTTGAGGCGAGCTGGGGATCCACGAGTTACCTCAGGAACCGTTTTGCCTTATTGTCGGGCTACTGACGGCAAAAGAACTTTTCCAACTCGCAGGCAAGCTCTCAGCCCATAATCTCTTGAGCAGGGCCGTATCCCGCATCTTCGGGGATAGTGAGGACTTGCTTGCCCTCTCGCTGAATGACTTCAGGAAGGACGGTTACGACATCGCGGGAGGCTGCCTGCGCAACGCATTCCTCTGCGCTCGCCGCTTCCGCTAGCAGCTGCAAGTTCAGCCGCGTGGGGAATATGATGGTTCGCTCTCCACTGACACCCATTTCCAGCGCGGTGCTTGGAGAAAGCCATTCCGCATCGACGGTTTCGTATCCATCGCATGCAGCGATCTGGCGTCCTGGCGCGCGAACAACAAAGAAATGGGTGTCGAAACGCTTCTTCATGAAGGTAGGCGTGATCCACCTTGCGAAATCGGTTAGCCGGTCAAGGCGAAGGCACAGGTCGGCCTGGCGAACTACGTCGAGAAACTCGCGCTCGCCACGCTCCACTGCTTTGCGACTTTCAAGATCGCACGTTTCCTCGAACGGGTTGCCATCACGATGATCCGCCAACAGGATACCCGCTTCCTCGTAGGCTTCGCGGATCGCGGCGATCCGAAGGGTCCGCTGGGTATTGTCGAATGTACTCCAGCCGCTGCAATAATCCACCCATTCCTGTGCTTCGTCGCCAGCGGTAGGTTTTCCTCCAGGAAATACGAGCGCGCCGGAGGCAAAATCGATCTGGTGATGCCGCTTGACCATGAGAACCTGAAACTCCGGTTCGTCGCGAAGCAGCAAAAGGGTGGCCGCGGGTACCGGGTCAGCGAGTTTTTGCAAGGTCATCTCGTACTCCAGTTCTGGGTTTATCAATTCCGGGCAGAAGCCCGCACGAATTGATCAACAGGCTCTTTACCATTTACGCAAAAGAACCAACCCGGCAAGTGCCAGCGAAGCACCCGCCAGTAACCAGGATTGGTCCAATAACAGCGCGGCGGCCACGATAAATGAAGCCGCCACCGGACCCTTGATGGACTGGCCCTCGCCACGAATTCCTGCGAGGCGTTCAATGCTGACCGGATCGAGCTGGACTGGTACGAAGCCGGACTTGGCGATGGAGGTTGCATTGGCGAGTATATCGGGCAGGGCAGACGATAAACCGAAAAAATGACGGCGCAACGTCTTCAGATTGGAAAGGGCGTTGCCGAGGGAAAATCTTTCCGCGAATAACTCAATAATGATCGGGCGGGTCTCTTCGGCAATGTTATAGTCGGGTGCGATGGAACGCACAAATCCCTCGGCGGTGAGCAGAGTTCGCATAAGAATAGCGAGGTCTGGGGGCAGGACTAGCCGATATTCCCGCAAGAGATCGAACACTCGGCTGAAGATTTGCGAGAATTTTATCCCGGCAAGGACGGTTCCTTTGAATTCCCCAATCAACAGGTCCAAATCCACCGTCAGTGCATCACGATCGACCTTGGGATCTCCAGCCCATTCGAGCAGGACAGCTGTGACCTCGCTTGTTTCGTCGTCGGCAATTGCTAGGACAAGCTGGATGATCTGTTCGCGTCGCGCCTTGGTTAGAGCGCCTACCGATCCGAAGTCGATGAAGCCAACATCCTGTTCGCCAATCAGAAAGACGTTGCCCGGATGCGGATCACCGTGGAATTCGCCATTGAGGATGATCATTCGCAGGACCGCATTTGCATATCGTTTGGCGAATGCTGCTACGAAAGGGTCGCCCGATACAGCGCCCAGCACAGATACAGGTTTTCCGTACAGCCGTTCCTGTACATTGACCCGTAGCCCGGTGAATTCCCAATGGATCGCTGGCGTCTTGATCCCAAGCGTATCGAGGTAGGCGCCGACCCTCTCGCATGCGCGGGATTCGGCCGCCAGATCCATTTCCCAGGCGAGATTACGTCCGAACGTTCGCAGAAATTCCACCGGACGATAGCGCGCGATATCCGGGGAGCGAGCCTCGGCAACAGCAGCGAGGCGGGCAAGGAGCCGCACATCGGCTTCCATCCGCGCGGCAGTGCCGGGACGTCTGACCTTCACGATAACTTCCGTGCGGTCGAGTAGGGAAGCAGAGTAGGTCTGCGCGATGGAAGCTGAAGCCAGAGGCTCTTCATCGAAATGGGCGAAATCCGCTCGCCAGTCCTCTCCCCAACTCGATGCGAGTATCGGCTCGATCTCCTCGAAAGGCACCGGAGAGACCTGATCGTGAAGGGTGGCAAAAGCAGCAATCCAGTGTTCGGAAAACAGATCGCTCCGCGTAGCCAGAAGCTGTCCCAGCTTAATTCCGACCGGACCGATATCGCGAAGGAATGCGACAACTGCCGCCGGACGAAACTCGCCCGGATCAATAGAACCTTTCGGATGGGAACTGACGCCGAGCGCGCCCGCCAGGCTTTTTGCACCATGACGGACAAGTATTTGCGCAATCTCGGCCGCGCGTGCGATTTCACCAATAGGTTTTTCCATCAATGTGGCCATTTCGTCAGAGGTGGCTGGGCTTGTTTAAATGCGGTCAGCCAGAACGGCAGAGAGTTGGGCTATTATCGGCGGCATGTGGTTGCAAATCATTCCCGCATGCGCCGCCCCACCCATGGCCGATAGCCAGACGATTCCTAGTATAGCCAGATGGTGGTGGTTTAGTCGTCACATAAAAATCACAAAAATCGGCTCGGTCAACCGACATATGCCGCCCTGCCACTGGCGACAAGTCTTTGTGCCGAGTCCTCAATTCTGGTTTCCGCAACACTCAACTGTTTGCCCAATTTGATCACTTGGCCAATCGCGCGCAGTGAACCGGGGGTTGCAGGGCGGTGAAAATCGACGTGAAGGTCGGCCGTGGCGCGCACTGCGCCGCCAAAAGCATTGATGGCGTAAAGTCCGGTCAAATCGATCAAGGCTGACAGGATGCCGCCGTGCACCGCTTGTATCATTGGATTGGATATTATTTCTTCTCGCCAAGGCATTTCAAGAATCAGCTCGCGCTCGGTCAAATCAATAACATCCAGTCCGAGCCAGCGGTGAAACGGCGCCATGTGGAGCATCTTGCGCAATTCGGCCAATTCGGGTCTATCCGTGTTATCCGTCATCCTGACACATTCCTTGTGTGCGTGCCGATCAGGAAGTCGACAATGGCTGTGCCAAAATTGTCGTTCTGGTCTCCGACGACCATGTGCGTGGCACCGGCAATGTCGCTGTAAGCGGCGTGCGGGACCAGCTTTCGGAAGTGTTCAACGGCTTCAGGCGAGACAAGATCGCTCGAACCGCCTCTGACCAGATGCACCGGAAGCGAAAGTCGGCTCGCCGCAAGGCTAAGCTCGCTCGGCCCATTTGCAACTGTAATGTCGTTTTGCATATTACGGCGTATGACGCCCTTGATAAACGCGGGGTCCCAATGCCAATAAAAGCGGCCGTCTGATTTTTTTTGCAGGTAGTGCGCCAAGCTTGATGATGCCTTGCGGCTTGGCCGATGAGGCAGATAATCGGAGATGATTTGCGCGGCCTCATCCGGAGAAGCGAAGCCATCTTGAGCATGGGCTGCCATGAAGCCGACCACCCTCGCAACCCCCGTCGCCTCCATCTGCGGTGTAACGTCGACCAGGGTCAGCGAAGCGAAACTGCCCGGTGCGAGATGCCCTTCAGCCATAATCCCGGCAAGCCCGCCAAGCGATGCACCTATCAGCGCTGGTTTGCGCTCCAATCGAGCCGCGATGGCGATAAGATCGCCAGCAAAGTCGGCAATGCCATAGGCTCCGTCCTTGGCCCATTCGCTGGTCCCGTGACCTCGCAGATCCAATGCAATCGCATGAAAGCCATGACTTGCGAGGAGCGTGGAAACCCTCTTCCAGGCACGGTGGGTTTGTCCACCGCCATGCGCGAGAATGACCGGCATTCCATCGCTGGCGCCTTCGACACTGGCGGCAATGGCAAGGCCGGATTGACCGGCCAGTTTGATCGATTCTTTCGTCATGAAATCATCTTACTGTAATGCATTTTACAGTAAAGCCTTTTCAATTCTCGGCTCGTCGGTTAAGGCACTGAGCGATGCGCGACGAAATCACCCAAGATAGCTATATGACCGAAACTGACGAAATCGTCTTTCTCGTCGAGGAAGTCCCGCGCAAACTTCGCAAACTGTTTGATGCGTCCACGGCAAAATTCGGCCTGTCTCGCACTCAGTGGCGTGCTCTTGCCTATATTTTTCGCACGCCGGGACTCACCCAGACCGAACTTGCAAAATACCTCGACCTGGAACGAGCGAGCGTGGGTCATGTGATCGACCAGTTAGAAAGGGCTCATTTTGTCGAGCGGCGTTCCATCGAAGGAAATCGCCGCGTTTGGAACCTGCACTTGCTTCCCAAAGCTATCGAAATACTTCCATCGCTCAGGTTGGAGGCCGACACTATATACACTCAACTGCTGTCCGGGATTTCCGCAACGAAGCTTGATACAATCAAGACGCTGTTAGTTAAAATGTCTGGCAACCTCGCAGACTAATTCTGGTTCGGTCCGTTAGCCGGTGTGCGCAATGCCGCGTGGGACATCACGCATCTCAGCGACTTCGTCCGTCGTGCAAAAACGACGGATTTTGAAAAGGAGCGAATTATTTTCGCTACGGCCGATCAGGCACTCGCTCAATTGGCTCATTTACTTTTCCTCGACGACGAACACCTTCATGGGTTTGAACGGCAGTTGGCTGCCGCTATCATGCCTTGGTGGGGCAAGGACGCAGCAATGATTGCCAAGTTCATCGCGAACGCGGTTGGCTCTGGTGAGAAGCGCTTGCCGCCCCGAGCGACGCTCGGAGTCAAAGATTATGTTGGTCATCAGATCGAATTCGGCGAGAACGCCGTTGCGACGGCATGGCCGCCGGGATGAGATACTTTAAAATATGCTGATCAAAAGTTGCGATCGCGGCCTGCCTATCGCTATAACATCGGGTTTTGTTCGCCTTGATGGGCGGCGTACCTGCCAGCATGACAATTTTTTCATCGGGCGCGAGCTGCATGACTTCGCCGGGTGTCGTCGGCGACGATCAGCATAAAGTATACGAAACGCCGTTCGATGATGTTGGCTCGAAATCTTCGTTGTTTCGCCTAAACAGCGCATGTCGCTGTCTTGGCGCGCTTGATGTCTCAGAAAAAGTCAAAATTGATGTGCTTTCAGTGGAGCTGCCAGCTGTATCGATATCTTGAAGAAGGAGGCTAACATCGGCTTGCGCAGCGTAAGGTAGGAAGCAAAATGTCCCAATAAAAGCTTGGCTATGGTGGCCTATTCCAATCCATCCAGAATTGGCTGTCTACAATCTAGGCTCAGAACCTATTAAATGCTTGCAAGCGGCATGATTGGTTGATTCAATGCAGCATTATGGAGGTGCTGTTAATGGATGTTCCGTTTTTGCTGAGTGATGCGCAGATGCGCCAGATTGAAACATTTTTCCCGCTATCGCAAGGGATACCGAGGGTCGATGACCAGCGGATTGTTTCGGCGATCATTTACGTCATAAAACATGGTCTGATGTGGTGCGATGTGCCCAACGCTTATGGGCGAAACAAGACGATCTATAGCGATGAGCTTCAAGTAGCAACCAGATAGCCCCAAATCCCCGATACGTGCAGGTTCGTGGGTATTCTGCAAATAACAGGAACGGAAAATAGAAAAAACTTCCCCAGACTAAACCCCAGACTAAAATTCGCGCTAAGACATTAGAGGGTAGCTAAGTCATTGAATTATTGGTCGGGACGACAGGATTCGAACCTGCGACCCCCACACCCCCAGTGTGATGCGCTACCAGGCTGCGCTACGTCCCGACCGCCAATGACCTCGCCGAGGCCAGTGGAAGCGCGCGTATATGGCGCTGGATTTTGAAAAGCAAGCGCGCTGTGGACGCTTTGACGTTGCGTCAGCCGGGTGCAGGTGATAATCGCGCCCGATTGTTTTCAGGCAGCGTCGCCCTTTGGCGCTTAATTTCATTAATGTGAGGTCTTCCATGGAGTTTGTAATCTTGAGCGCTGCCGCCGGTGGTGCTGGTGGTACTGCATTTTTTGTGCAGTTGTTTCCTCTCCTGCTGATCTTTGTCGTATTCTACCTCTTCCTTATTCGGCCGCAGCAAAAGCGCGCGAAGGAGCATGAGGCGAAAATCGCCGCAGTGCAGAAGAATGACGAAGTCGTGACCGCTGGCGGACTTATGGGCAAGGTGACCAAGGTTGCCGATGATTATGTCGAAGTCGAAATCGCCCCAAATGTGCGGGTGAAGGCGGTCAAGTCGACCATCGCCAACGTCCAGTCGCGCAACGCCAAAGCCGCGAATGATTAATCGTCGGGGTTGAATGGTTCCGCCGCTCGCCCCAGATATTGCCTTCATAGTTCGTTCGGACCCAGTCTATGCTTGATTTCCCCCGTTGGCGCGTTTGGATGCTCAACATTGTGCTTATCGTCGGGATGGCGTTTGCTATTCCGAGCCTGTTGCCAACGCAAATGCGCGCACAGCTTGCGCAATTTGTGCCAACGCCCACCATCAACCTTGGTCTCGACCTTGCTGGCGGAAGCCACATCTTGCTTGAGGCTGATACCTCACAGCTTGCCGAAGCGCGACTTGAAGCGTTGGAGGACAGCGTCCGCACCGCGATGCGCCGTGCCGACCCGCAAATCGCTATAGCTGATGTGTCGCGTTCCAACGGCGAACTGAGTTTCAATGTCACTGACGTTTCCAAGGTTGACGCGGCGCGGGAAGTGATATTGCCGCTGATCAGCAATACGACTGGTACGCGCGACTGGAATATCGGCGTTAACAACGGCAACCGGATTATCCTGTCGCCAGCAAGTTCAGGCAATGAAACCGCGCTTGACCAAGCGATGGATACGGCAAAAGACGTCATCGACCGCCGCATTAACGCGCTCGGTACGCTGGAGCCGACAATCATTCGTCAGGGCGAGAACCGCATTGTGGTTCAGGTTCCAGGGCTTGACGATCCGGAGGCGTTAAAGGCGCTCATCGGCAAAACCGCGAAACTTGAATTCAAGCTGGTCGACGAACAGGCCGACCCCGACCAGACTGCACAAGGCAAGGCCCGCGTCGGAAGCCAGGTTCTGCCCTATCCGGACAACCCATCGGGCTTGCCTTACATTGCCGTCCGCC
>JAZKGS010000027.1:20868-22923 GCA_040385805.1 Pseudomonadota bacterium
CAGGTTCTGCCCTATCCGGACAACCCATCGGGCTTGCCTTACATTGCCGTCCGCCGCCTTGGCGGTATTTCGGGTGACAAGCTGGTGAAGGCCGACCCTACATTTGACCCGCAAACCAATGAGCCCGCCGTTACCATTCAGTTCGACTCAGAAGGCGGCCAACGGTTCGCCCGCATGACGCAGCAAAATGTGAATAAGCTTTTTGCGATTGTGCTTGATGGACAAGTCATCTCCGCGCCGCAAATCCGAGAGCCGATATTCGGCGGGATTTCTCAGATTTCGGGAAGCTTCACGACCGAGAGCGCAAACGCGCTTTCTATTTCGCTCCGTTCCGGCGCCTTGCCAGTGGACTTGACGATTGTGGAAGAACGTTCGGTTGGGCCAGATCTTGGCGCTGACTCCATCCGTCGGGGCGTGTTGGCTGCGGTCATCGGTACCACCGCCATTCTCGTGCTCATGTTCCTCGTTTATGGCCGTTTCGGCATGTATGCCAACATTGCGTTGGTCATCAATATCTTGATGATTTTGGGCGTGATGTCCTTTGCCAATGCGACGTTGACCTTGCCGGGTATTGCAGGCTTCGTCCTGACCATCGGTGCCGCCGTCGATGCAAACGTGCTGATCAACGAGCGGATCCGCGAAGAATTGAAGCGTGGCCGCCGCGTCGTGCAGGCCATCGAGTTCGGTTACAAAGAAGCCAGCCGTGCGATTTTCGATGCGAACAGCACGAACGTCATTGCTGCTGTTCTGCTGTTTATCTTCGGATCTGGACCCATTCGCGGATTTGCCGTCGTTCTGATGATCGGGATTGTAACATCGGTTTTCACCGCCGTAACCATCACGCGCATGTGGGTTTCACGTTGGGTCAAGCGTACCCGTCCAACTGAACTGACGATTTGAGGATATTGCCATGAAACTGCTCAAACTCGTTCGTGATGACACCAACGTCGACTTTTTGAAATGGCGCGTATGGGCCTTCGCCATCAGCCTCGTCCTGATGGCAGCATCGGTTGGCTTGGTCGCGACCAAAGGCCTCAATTTCGGTGTCGATTTCATTGGCGGCCAGATGATCCGTGCGACCTTTACGCAGAGCGCAACTGCGCCTGTGGTCGAGCTGCGCGAAACGGTCGGTAGCCTTGGTTATGGCGACCCGACAATTCAGCGTTTCGGCGCGGAAAACCAGGTTTCAATCCGCATGAAACTGCCCGAAGGCGCAGACAAGAACCCTGAGCTTGCCAACGCCATGGCAGTGAAAATCACCAACAGTTTGAAAGCCGACCATCCCGATGTGCGGATTGACGGTGTGGACTCTGTATCCGGCAAGGTTTCCGAGGAATTGTTTAGCAAGGGTATCCTTGCATTGTTTGCCGCGATGGCCGGCGTTTCGATTTATATCTGGTTCCGCTTCGAATGGCAGTTCGGCGTTGGGGCAATTTGGTCTCTGGTCCACGACGTGACGCTCACCTTTGGGTTATTTGCGCTGACGGGGTGGGAGTTTGACCTGAACATTATTGCCGCGTTACTCACCATCATTGGTTATTCGTTGAACGATACCGTCGTGATTTATGACCGTATCCGCGAAAACCTGATGAAGTTCCGCAAGATGGAAATGGCATCCCTTTTGAACCTGTCGGTCAATGAAACCTTGTCGCGCACCGTGATGACCAGCGTGTCGATTTCACTGCCGCTGATCGTGCTGGTGCTGTTCGGGCCCGACGTCATCTTCGGTTTCAGTGCCGCTATGGCGTTCGGTATTGTCGTTGGGACCTACTCGTCGATCTATCAAGCCGCACCTATCCTGATCTGGCTTAAGGTCGGCTCGCATAGCTTCGTCCCAACGGACGAAGGCACTGGGTCAAAGGCAGAGCGCATCGGCGAAGGGTTCGGGGCGCAACCTTAACGTTGGGCCACAGAGCGGAAATATTCTGACAATAATCGGGCGTTTTCCTCCCAGGAGAACGCCTGAACATTTTGGGCCACATCGGCCTGCGCTCGCGGATTTGCGAGTAGGTCGCGAGCGGCTTCCAAGACCGCTTCGGGCGTAGGCGCGACAAT
>JAZKGS010000027.1:23023-24311 GCA_040385805.1 Pseudomonadota bacterium
GCCTTTGCCGCCGCGCGATCGGCGGGTGCAAAACGGCTTTGGTCAAGGCCAGTATAATGTACGTGGATTTTGGCTTCTTCCATGCCCAAGGCGACCATATCGGCTTTCAGCGATTCCGATACCACCAATAACCCTGCCGCCTTGTCGGCCGCTTCAAGGATCTGGCCAGTGCACCGGCGTTGCTTACCCCAAAAATGAATATCCGCGCCGCGCGCCTTGATTGTGAACGGAATGGCGAGTGCATCCGACAAGCGCATCGCCGCTGGTCCATCGGGGAAGAAGAACTCGGCGTCGATGAGGTCAAACGGCGTTTCGCGGTGGAGTTGCTGTAACAATGGCAGAGTAGCGCGAAAAATCGCCGCTGGATTGCGCGCGCCGCCTAATACCGGAATGGCGGTAAATGGCGGACGAAATACCTCAAGCCCGCGCCAACTTTCGTCGCGTAAGGCTTTCAGGTCGGATTGGTCTGCCAATAGGCTGAGCGGCCATGGCGCGGTACCGACAGGGTTGACCACCGTAACGGCAAAGTCGCGTATTTCAGATAAAGCGCGCGTCTGCCTTTCGACAAAAATCCCGAAATTCGGCCTATGGACCGCTGGGAATAAAGTCGAGAGGGTCAGTATGCGCAAGATCGAGCCCTATAATTTGCGGACAAGCCGGACGGCTTTTGCAATCCACGCTGGATCAGTGACAACCTGTTGCCGCGCACCGCCCTCAAGTGGCAGCAAGTGTAATTTGCCAGCATCCCGGCCAAGCAAGCGGCCGAAGATGAACCGGCCGCCCGGACGCGGGACCAAGACGTCCAGATTGAGCGCAGAGGCAAAATCATCGGGCTGAAGCTGTTCAAGCCATAATTCATCGCCGCGCCGATATTCGCCAGTCGCCGCCGCAATCCGAAGCCCGACCATGTTCCCGCCGACATTGGGCACCATGATGCGTTCCTCTTTTGTCGGAGCTTGGGTGCCATCCTCATGCAGCACCGCAGCGACGGGAAGATATTGTTGGTCGGGCAGGGCAACCAAGTCGCTCGATTCCACGCCCAAAGCACCGGCGATGCGGTTAATCCAGATCAGCGAAAGCACCCGCATACCCGTCTCGAGGCGGCCAATCGTCTGCGCAGTTGTTGGCGGATTGCAACGTTCGGCCACATCGGCAAGCGTCAGGCCCTTTGCCCGTCGGACATCGCGAATTCGACTTTGCATGCGCTGCTCCATTACCAGATAGGTTTTTTCTTTCCTACAATATTTACCACATGGCAAGGGTGATTCGATCAGCCACAGGAGATTAT
>JAZKGS010000027.1:24411-44616 GCA_040385805.1 Pseudomonadota bacterium
CCATGTCACCATGTCGTGGGAAAATATCCCGCGAAGCCGTCAGAAACGCGGCGCGCCGTCGGGGTTGAACCGGACCGAACGGATGATGCAGGCAAAGGCCCGCTTTGACGGCGCACTGACGGCGCTTGGCCCTGACTTGTCCGACATCGCATGGCGCGTTATTTGTGTGGGCGAAAGTGTGCCCATTGCCGAACGCGAGATGTCCTGGCCCGTTCGCTCGGGAAAGCTGGTGTTGAAAATCGCATTGGACCGGCTCGCGGCCTTTTATCGCATTCCCGGTTAGGACACCGATTCTTCGACCATCATCGCCAATTCCAGCCAGCGCTCCTCAGCAGCATCCTTCTCGGCGCGAAGGCTTTCGGTTTTGGCAGTCAGTTCCGCAAAGCGCGCTGGCTTTTGCGTGTAAAGCGCGGGGTCACTCATTTCCTTTTCTGCCGCAGCAACCTCCGCATCGATTTCAGCGATACGTTTTGGCAGCAAGTCATAATCGCGCTGGTCTTTATAGGTCAGCTTGACCTTCTTTGGCGCAGGCAGGGCAGAGGCGTCAGCTGCGACGGCCCTGTCCGCTTTCTTCGCCGTCGGCTTGTCACGCTTATCGCGTTTTTCTTCCCAGTCGGCATATCCGCCCGCGATGATGTCGACATGTCCTGACCCGTCCAAGCCAAGCGTCAGCGTCACAGTGCGGTCGAGAAAGTCACGGTCATGGCTGACGATCAAAACTGTGCCGTCATAATCGGCGATAACCTCTTGCAACAAATCCAGCGTTTCGAGATCCAAATCATTGGTCGGTTCGTCCAGAACCAGCAGATTGGCCTCGCGCGCGAATTCTCGCGCCAACAGGATACGAGATTGCTCGCCGCCGGACAAAGACCCGATGCGCGCTTCAATCAGCGCCGGGTCAAACAAGAATTCTTTGAGATAGCCCTGCACATGCTTGCGCACGCCGCGCACATCAATCCAGTCGCCTCCGTCGGCCAGCACATCGCGCACACGCTTTTCAGGCGTCAGCAATTTGCGTTGCTGGTCAATAACGATACCTGTGAGGGTAGGCGAGAGCGTGATGCTGCCGGTGTCGGGCTCGGTCTCACCCGTCAACATGCGGATGAGCGTTGTCTTGCCCGTGCCGTTTGCCCCTACGATGCCGATGCGATCGCCGCGCTGAATGCGCAGCGTGAAATCCTTGATGATCGTCCGGTCGCCGAAGCTTTTGCCGACATTTTGCGCGCTGATGACGGTTTTGGTTTTGCTGTCGTCGCTGGAAGCGGCCAGTTTGGCTGTGCCTTGCGGGCCGATCATCGCCGCACGCGCCGCACGCATTTCCCACAGCTTCGCCAGGCGGCCCTGATTACGCTTGCGCCGCGCAGTAACGCCACGTTCTAACCAGTGCGCCTCAATCTTCAGCTTGGCATCGAGCCGGTCCGCATTGCGCGCGTCTTCGGCAAAAACACGCTCAGTCCACGCATCATAGCCGCCAAAGCCAATTTCATTGCGGCGCAGCAGGCCTCGATCAAGCCAAAAGGTCTGCCGCGTCAATCGCGTTAAAAACGTCCGGTCATGGCTTATGACCATGAACGCACCGCGATAGCGCGTCAGCCATTCTTCGAGCCATTCAATCGCGGCAAGGTCAAGGTGGTTGGTTGGCTCATCCAGCAGCAACAGGTCAGGCTCACTCGCGAGCGCGCGGCAAATCGCTGCACGGCGCTTTTCCCCGCCGCTTGCGGTCTTGGCTTCGCGGTCCAAGTTGATGCCCAATTGGTCGGCAATGGCGCGCACCGCATATTCGGGCGGGCCTTTTTCGCCATGAATGGCAAAATCAACGAGCCGGTCAAACGAACTGACGTCGGGATCTTGTTCCAACATCACGATATTGGTGCCAGGCACAACAACACGGTTGCCCTTGTCTGCCTCGACCGTTCCGGCCACCAGCTTCATCAACGTCGTTTTGCCAGCCCCATTGCGGCCAATCAGCGCCAGCCGGTCGCGCGCGCCGATGAACAGGTCGATATCCTGGAACAGCCAGCCGCCACCCTGTTGTAGGCTGAGTTTTTCGAACGCGAAGATTGGAGGTTGCGACATATGACGTGGCGGATAGGGCGTAGTAACGGGAGGGGCAAGCCAGATTGTCTCTCCACCGCGCCTTGTCATTCCCACTTTCGCGGGAATGAGTAGGACTCTGTTGACCCTAGGCTGCGTATCAAGCAAAGCTTTATTATGCGCACTATCTATCTCAACGGCCAATATATTCCTGAAACTGAAGCCAAAGTGTCGGTCTTTGACCGGGGCTTTCTTTTTGCGGACTCGGTTTACGAAGTCGTGTCTGTCCTAGACGCCAAACTTGTGGATTTCGAAGGCCATGCCCACCGCCTGTCCCGCTCGCTGGGTGAAATCGGCATAAAGGGCGCGCCCGATACGAACGATTGGCTTTCTATTTGCCGCGAACTGGTTGCGCGCAATGGTGTGCAAGAAGGCATGATCTACTGGCAAGTCACGCGCGGCACGCCGGAAGACCGTGATTTTGTTTTCCCGCCTGCTGGTACGTCACCCACAATTCTTGCCTTCACGCAATCCCGCGCGCTGGCGGACAATCCATTGGCGCAACGCGGGCTGCGTGTGGTCACGATGCCGGACTTGCGCTGGGGCAGGGCGGATATCAAAACCACGCAATTGCTCTATGCGTCGATGATGAAAAACGAGGCTATTGCCCGTGGTGCTGACGACGCGTGGATGGAACGCGAAGGCTGGATCACGGAAGGCAGCGCGCAAAACGCGCACATTATCACGCATGATGGAGTCTTGGTTACGCACCCGCTAAATCGCGAAATTCTGCATGGCATCACCCGCGCGTCCGTGCTGCCGCTTGTCGCGCAACGCATTGAACAGCGGCCGTTTTCGGTGCGTGAGGCGGAACAAGCCGCCGAAGCGTTTGTTTCATCCGCCTCAGGCTTTGTAATGCCAGTGGTTCAGATCAACGGCCATGCAATCGGCGATGGCAAACCTGGTTCTGCAACCGTTCAGCTTCGCAAAGCCTATATTGACTGGGCACGCCGAACAGCAATTTAAGCTATTGGCATAAAACGGGAGTTACATATGCGTAAATTGATTTTAGCAGCGATGCTGGCGAGCAGCGGGATGATAGCCAGTAGCGCGATGGCGACTCAGGTGAATATTACCACTGCCAATCCCGTCATTGACCTGACGATATCGGAAACTGTTGAAGCCCGTCCGGACATCGCGACATTTACAACTGGCGTTCAAACCATGGCACTAACGGCAAGCGAGGCCGTGCGAGCAAATAATGTGCAGATGGCGTCGGTGGTGGCGCGGCTGAAAAAGCTTGGAATTGCGGAACGCGATATCCAGACAACGCAAATCAATTTGAACCAGCAATTTGACTATCGCGACGGGCAACAGATTTTCAAAGGCTATCAGGCATCGAACATGGTCAATGCAAAATTGCGCGACTTGAAAAAGCTGGGCGCGTTCCTGGATGCGCTTGCGGTCGATGGCGCGACGAACTTTAATGGACCGATGTTCGGCATTGATGATGATAGCCGTTTTCAGGAAGCTGCCCGTGACAAGGTATGGGCCACGGCCATGACCCGTGCGCGCAATCTGGCACGGAAGGCTGGATATGCTGACGTCCGCGTACTGCGCGTTGAGGAAAATGACCAAGGCCGCGGCTATATGCCCATGCCAATGGCTGTCCGTTCCATGGATGCTGCAGCAGAAAAAACCACTCCAATCTCGCCCGGTGAATTGAGTGTGGGCGCGACGATGTCCTTCACTTTTGAAATGGTGAGATAATGTTTTGGGGCATCGTGCGATCAAATTCGCGGGTGCCCCATTCACTCTGCGTTCAATGCCGTGTGAGTAGAGGAAGCAAATGTTGACCCGAACCCTCATTTTATCCCTACTCGCTGGCGTTGCCGCGCTGGCGCCCGCTATGGCCGACGGACGACGTGGTGAGCAGGACGAGGCGCGGCAGGATATGCGCGCGGGCAAGGTAAAACCGTTGCGCGAAATTGAGGGAAATATTGTTCCCCGGATGCGCGGTATGCAATATCTCGGCCCTGAATATGACTCAAGCGCGCAGGTATATCGACTTAAATTTATCGACAAGAACCGGGTGATCTTTGTAGACGTTGACGCGCGGTCGGGCGGTATTTTACGCCAGCGCTGATAGGATTTTGTCGCAGGCGGCTTATCTGCTAGCCAACATCCAACATACAGTTTTACAAATTAAGGGGACAGCATGCGCATCTTGATCGTGGAAGACGAGCCCACCTTGGGCAAGCAACTCAAGTCGACGCTTGAAGGGGCCGGCTACGCTGTGGACCTCTCCGTTGATGGTGAAGATGGCCATTATATGGGCTCAACCGAAAATTATGATGCCGTTATCCTTGATCTTGGCTTGCCTGAGATCGACGGCCTGACCGTTCTTGACCGCTGGCGTAAGGAAGGCCGCAAATTCCCCGTGTTGGTTCTGACTGCCCGCGATAGCTGGTCTGATAAGGTGGCTGGTCTTGATGCCGGCGCCGATGATTATCTTGCAAAGCCGTTCCAGACCGAGGAACTGATCGCAAGGCTTCGCGCGCTTATCCGCCGCGCGTCGGGCAACGCGTCAAGCGAACTTAATGTTGGCGATGTCCGTTTGGATACGCGTTCTGGTCGCGTAACGCTGGATGGCCAGCCAGTTAAGTTGACGGCGCAGGAATATAAATTGCTGTCTTACTTGATGCACCACAAGGGCAAGGTCGTGTCGCGGACCGAGCTGATCGAGCACATATATGATCAGGATTTCGATCGCGATTCCAACACTATTGAGGTGTTCGTGACGCGCATCCGTAAAAAACTGGGGCAGGACGTCATTTCTACGATCAGGGGCCTTGGCTACAGCCTTGAGGAACCCATAAGCTGAATCCGCCAGTCGCCATTACGTCTGTTCCAAAGACACCGACGTGGCGCAGCCAGTTTCAAAGTACGGGTTCGCTCACGCGCCGGATGATCCTGACGGCGGCCGTGTGGATTACATTATTGTTGATTGGCGGTGGCGCGGCACTTGATCGCGTGTTGACCAATTCGGTTGAACAAAATTTCGACAATCAACTCGAATATGTGCTGACCGCGATGATTGCATCAGCCGAGATTGGCCCTGACGGTGAGATCCGAATGAACCGACCTCTGGGCGATCAAAGGTTCTTGGAACCCAATAGTGGTCTGTATTGGCAAATCACTGGCAAAGACGCGATGCCGTTTCCATCGCGTTCGCTGTGGGACCGCGCACTTAGTCCGCCTGTTGACCATAAGGATCAGGCGGTTCACTTTCGCAACAGCAATGAATTTCTCGATGAGCCGCTACGCATCGCCGAAAGGGCGATCAAGCTGCCCGATTCGGACATAGCCTGGACATTTATGGTGGCGCAAAGCCGCGATAGTCTGGATGCGCAGATCACCGAACTACGGTCGGTTTTGGTGACCAGTTTTTTCTTGCTTGCGCTTGGCCTGATCATCTTGGCGGCATTGCAGACTTTTTACGGATTATGGCCGCTGCGCGCGGTGCGTATGGCGATAGCGCAAATGCGAAGTGGCAAGGAAAGTCGGGTGACTGCCGCTTTGCCGGACGAAGTGATGCCAATGGTGAATGAATTAAATGCTTTGCTTGACCATAATGAGAAGCAGGCTGAAGAGTCGCGCCGTCATGCTGGGAACTTAGCCCATGCGTTAAAAACGCCGCTGACGGTCATCATGAATAGCGCGACGGCCCAATCGGCTGATTTGTCCGAAACCGTCATTCGTGAGGCTACGACCATGCGGCGTCAGGTCGATCACCATCTGGCCCGGGCTCGTGCCGTTGGCCGCAGGGGACATAGCCATAGCCGAGCGCAGGTCTGGGGCAGCTTGGAATCAGTCGAACGCGCTGTTGGCCGTCTGTATTCACACGTCCGTTTGGATATGGCCGGTGACAAGGAAATCGCAGCACGGGTCGAACGCCAGGATCTCGACGAAATGCTCGGCAACCTCATTGAAAACGCAGCTAAATATGGCGGCGGCAGCGTTTTTGTAACGGTCGAGGATGCCGGCGACTTTGTAGAAGTGCTTGTCGAGGATGACGGCAACGGCATCCCGGAAAGCGAGCGAGAGCGCTTGTTTGACCGAGGCGCGCGGCTGGATACAGGTAAGCCAGGGACTGGACTTGGCCTCGCCATCGTCCGCGACGTAGTCGAAATTTACGGCGGAACAGTCGCGCTGGAAGAAAGCGAAGATTTGGGCGGACTGTTGGTACGGCTGCGTTTACCGAAAGCCCTAAGCTGATTAGCCGCCGTCGCGAATTTGCTGATGATGGCGAATGACTTCATCAATAATGAAGCGCAGAAACTTTTCTGTAAAATCAGGATCAAGCTTTGCGTCGCGTGCCAATTGTCGAAGCCGTTCAATCTGCCGTTCTTCACGCGCCGGGTCAGCAGGTGGTAGCGATGATTTCGCCTTAAACTCGCCCACAGCCTGCGTTATCTTGAACCGCTCTGCCAGCATGAAAACCAAAGCGGCGTCGATATTATCGATGCTGTCGCGAAAGCGGGCGAGGGTGTCGGCGTCGTTCATCGTCGTCATCTGTGCCGACATTGGCCGGCAGGGACAAGGGGAAATGCGCCATTTGCACTTGCCTATCATCGCGCTGGGCGTCACAGCAGAGAGATTATGACGGCAACTATCCATAAAATCGGCGGACATCAGACGCCATCGCTTGACCCAATCTTCAAATTGGTGGCGTCCGGCATGAACAAGGTCAATGCGGTTATTCTTGATCGTATGCAGTCCGACATCCCGCTGATCCCGGAACTCGCGGGCCATTTGATTGCTGGCGGCGGTAAACGTATGCGGCCGATGCTCACCTTGGCCTGCGCGCGGTTGCTGGATTATCCGGGCGAACGTCACCACAAATTGGCAGCGGCGGTCGAGTTCATCCACACGGCGACCTTGTTGCATGACGATGTTGTCGACGGCAGCGATATGCGGCGCGGTAAGACTGCGGCGAACCTGATTTTCGGTAATCCGGCGGCTGTTCTCGTCGGTGATTTTCTGTTCAGCCGGTCATTTGAGCTGATGGTAGAAGATGGCTCGTTAAAGGTCCTTAAAATCCTGTCGAATGCATCGGCGGTGATTGCCGAAGGCGAAGTACACCAATTGACCGCGCAGCGGCAGATTTCCACGACTGAAGAGAAATATCTGGAAATTATCGGGTCGAAAACGGCGGCCTTGTTTGCGGCGGCCTGCCGGATATCGGCTGTCGTGGCCGAAAGTGGCGACGCGCAGGAAATGGCGTTGGATGCCTATGGCCGAAACCTAGGCATTGCGTTCCAGCTGGTTGATGACGCAATCGACTATGTCTCCGACGGTGCGACGATGGGTAAGGACAGCGGTGACGATTTCCGCGACGGCAAGGTCACGCTTCCTGTCATCCTCGCGCATTGCCGTGGGAATGCCGAGCAGCAGAAATTCTGGCGCGACGCCATGCTTGGCAACCGGATTAGCGATGCCGATTTGGCGCATGCATGCATCCTTTTGCGCGAACACCGTGCGATTGATGACACCTTGGATCGGGCGCGGCATTATGGCCAACGCGCGATTGACGCGATTGCGCATTTTCCGGCGGGCGAAGCCAAATCTGCGCTGACTGAGGCAGTGGAATTCGCAATAGCCCGCGCATATTGAAGGGCGAAGCGGTGGGGTCCGCATCACAGGTTAACGACGCGCTGCCCGTGATGGTAGTCATGCCGGACTTGCTTGCATCATTGCGGGACGGCCCCAACGCCGTTCTCATCGCGCCCCCGGGTGCTGGTAAAACCACTATGGTCGCGCCTGCCTTATTGGACGAGTCATATTGCGACGGCCAGATTCTGTTGCTGTCGCCGCGCCGTTTGGCTGCACGCATGGCGGCGGAACGCATCGCTGAAAATCTCGGCGAAACGGTTGGCGGGCTGGTCGGCTACGCCACGCGGCTGGACAGCAAACATGGTCCCAACACCCGCATTTTGGTCATGACCGAGGGGATATTCCGCAATCGGATCATCAGCGACCCAGAATTATCCGGCGTCTCTGCCGTGTTGTTCGACGAAGTCCATGAACGCAGCATCGACAGTGATTTTGGCCTGGCGCTCGCGCTAGAGGCGCAGTCAGCTTTCCGGAGCGATCTGCGCTTGTTGGCGATGTCGGCAACCTTGGATGGCTCTCGTTTCTCAAAATTGATGGATGATGCGCCAGTGCTGGAAAGCGAAGGCAAACGATGGCCGTTGGAATATCAATATGTCGGACGCCGTGCAGAACTGACGATTGAGACCGACATCGTACGCACCGTGCGCCAAGCATTGTCCGAGCAGCAAGGCGACATATTGGTCTTTCTACCTGGCGTGCGAGAGATTGACCGTGCCTTTGATGCTTTGGGCGAATGCGGACCGGACATTGTTGTGCACAAATTGCATGGGCAAGTCGACCCTGTCTCGCAACGGCTTGCCGTACGGCGCGATGCACAAGGGCGTCGCAAGGTGATATTCGCGACGAATATTGCCGAGACCAGCCTTACCATTGATGGCGTACGTGTGGTCATCGATAGCGGCCTTGCGCGGCGCGCACGTTTTGACCAAGCTGCTGGTGTCACGCGGCTGGTGACCGAGCGGGCAAGCCTTTCCGCAGCAACGCAGCGCGCCGGACGCGCCGCGCGGCAGCAAGCGGGAGTTGCCTATCGATTATGGGAGGAAGCGGGCAATGGTGGCCTGCCACCGTTCGACCCGCCGGAAATCCTCGAGAGCGACCTTGCGCCTTTGTTGCTCGATTGCGCGCGCTGGGGCGAGAATGATCCAACCAAATTGCGCTGGCTTGACCTACCGCCTGCCGCCGCCGTGCAGCAAGCGCGCAAGTTACTCGTGTCAGTTGATGCGCTCGACGCGCGGGGTCATATTACACCGCACGGAACGACCTTGGCCAATCTACCTTTGCCGCCGAACCTGGCGCATATGGTCGTTAGAGCTGGCGAAAGCGGACAAGCGGACGATGCAGCGATGTTGGCGGTTCTGTTGCAGGAACGCGGCCTTGGCGGACAAAGTGAGGATATCGACGCGCGCTTTGAGCGCTTCATTCGCGAACGCGGGCCAAGGGCAGAAGCTGCGCGGAAGCTGGCGCAGCGGATTGCGCGGCTTTGTGGCAAAAGCGGCCAAGCAGAACCGCTCAGTATCGGAGGGCTCGTCGCCACGTCATTTCCCGACCGCATAGCCAAGCGCCGCGATGCTAAAGGCGAAAAGTGGATTAGCGCGATGGGGCGCGGCCTTCAATTGGACGCCGCATCGCCTTTAGCGCGTGAGGAATGGCTTGCCGTTGCCGACGTGCAAGGTGCCGCATCGGGGGCACGCATCTTGTCTGCGGCGGCGCTGACTGAGGCGGAAATCATCGGGCGATTTGGGCATCTGATCAGCAGTCAGGAAACCTTGTCCTACGACAAAAGCGCAGACCGCGTAGAGGCGCGCGTGCAGCGGCGGCTTGGCGCGATCGTATTGAGCGAGGGGCGAGCAGAAAAGCCTAATTCGCGCGCCGTCGTCAATGTCTTGCTTGCCGCCGTGCGCGACATCGGTATCGATGCACTGCCATGGCCAGCTTCGGCCCGTGCGCTTAGGGAACGCGCGCAATTTGCTGGAGTGGCTGCGCTCAGCGATGACGCACTGAATCAAAGCGCAGAGCATTGGCTTTTGCCCCTGCTTGGCAAGGTCAACCGCGTGCGCGATGTTGCGCCATCGGGCTTGGCGCAAGCACTCGACAATATGCTTGGTTGGGACACACGGACTCGCATTGACCAAATCGCGCCGGCGTCCTTCAAAAGCCCTGCGGGAACGACGCACCATATCGATTACACCGCCGAAGCTGGCCCAACGGTCGAATTGCGCGTGCAGGCTTTATTCGGCCTCGACAGCCACCCGTTGGTGGGCGTTGATCGCATACCGTTGGTGCTCAGCCTCACATCGCCCGCAGGTCGACCTATCCAGACAACGCGCAACTTGCCTGAATTCTGGCGCGGAAGCTGGCGTGATGTCGCAAAGGACATGCGTGGGCGCTATCCCAAGCATAATTGGCCGGATGTGCCGTGGGAAAGCGTTGCGAGCCTCAAGACCAAGAAAGCGCAAGCCCGGAACGCTTGACGACTCAGATGCTGTTCGGGCAAGGCGTGTCCAAGATTAACCGTCAGGAATACCTATATGTCCGCCCGTATCTTTCAGCGCCCCAAAAATGCCATGCAGTCGGGCAGTGGACGCCGTGAATGGGTGCTGGAATATGTGCCGTCAGAACCCCGCAAGGCCGACCCGTTGATGGGCTGGGCTGGGTCAGGTGATACGCAAGCGCAAGTGCAGTTGACCTTTCCAAGCCTTGAGGCAGCGCAGGCTTATGCGGCAAAAAAAGGGATAGTCGCGACCTTTATCCCGACACCGCCCAAAACGCTTAAGCTTCAGGCTTATGCAGACAACTTCCGCTAAACGATCATTCCGGGCAGCATCAGAAGTTTGACGTCAACTACGCAGCCTTCATCCCGTTTTTCCTGAACAAATACCGGCAAATCCTCCAAAGCGATGCGGTGGACGATGATATTCTCGCCATCAACGCCGCCGCCGTCGCTAACTTTGGTCAAGCCCCTTGCGCGGACGAGCGAAAAGCTCTCACTCACCATGCCGGGGGATGAGAAGAATTCTCCTACGATTTCCAGATGGTCTGCGCGATAGCCGGTTTCTTCCTCAAGCTCGCGCGCAGCGGACACCAAAGTATCTTCGCCCTCTTCATGGTCGCCGATCAGGCCCGCGGGAAGCTCAATGCAACTGGCGCCAAGCGGTACGCGATATTGTTCAACGAGCAGGACATGATCATCCTCCATCGCCAGAATAACGGCTGCCTTAATGCCGCGCGCTCGGCTAACATATTCCCATGTTCCGCGCTTCTTCGCCGTGATGAAGCGCCCTTGCCACATCACGGTTTCCGCTTCGTCTTGTGCGATCATAATTCGATAAGCCTGTCAGGGAGCTCGTTGGGATTTTCGCAACCCTTGGGAAAATGTTCGGCCAGGACAACGCCCATTTGCGCTACAGCCGCGGCAACGCCCGCGCCTGGGTTACCTGCCTTCACTTGATCCAGCAAAGCAACCATCGCATCGCCCCACACTTCGGGCGCAACCTTAGAAGCGATTGCCTCGTCGGCCAAGATTTCCGCGCGATGCTCTTTCATCGATAAATACAACACCACGCCAGTTCGGCCCAGCGTCTTGGATTCCGTGCCAACCTTAAAAAGGCTGATCGCGCGGCTGTGGACACGTGCCAGCTTTACAGCTTTGGGGGTTAGGGCCAGTCGCAAGGGGATCCATTTCAGGATGAACCATGTGCCAATCCACTTCACCGCAACTGCGGTCAACAGCAAGGCAAAATATTCGCCCGTCGTGTATTCATGGCCCCAGCCACCCGAAAGGCCATTAATCAGGCCCATATAAAAGTCAGGGAAGATAACGTAAGTCGCAAGAGCGATGAACGCGACGGCGCTTGCCCAGGCAATGGCGATATCTTCATAATGGTCGGAAAGGTCCGTCACAATCGTTACGATTTCGCCGCTTGTGTGCCGTTCTGCATCGGCGACCGCGGCTGTTACCAACACATGGTCGGCTTCGCTCATTTGACTGATTTTACGTCTGGCCATATCAAAACATCCTACCAGCCACCGGAAGCACCGCCGCCGCCGAAGCTTCCGCCTCCGCCGCCAAAGCCACCGCCCCCACCGAAGCCACCACCGCCAAAGCCGCCGCCGCCGCCACCGAAGCCGCTACCGCCGCCCCAGATGATCACTGGACCCATGCCGCCACGCCGATGCTTGCGCCCGCCGCCGTTCATCGAGCGGAACATTGGCAGGAATACGAAGAAGATCAGGAACAGCACAAAGATGATTGCACCAAAGGGCACACCTTCATCGCGCTTACGCGGTTGCTGCGCCGCGCTTGCAATCTTGGCTGCCTCGTCCGCTGGTAGTTCGAGTTGCGTCACGATGCGGTCAACGCCTGCATTGATGCCGCCGACAAAATCACCTTCTTTAAATCGCGGCGTAATGTCGTTGCGGATAATGGTCGAGGAAAGACCATCAGTCAGCACGGGTTCAAGGCCATAGCCCACCTCAATCCGCATTTTGCGTTCATTGGGGGCAACGATCAGGATAGCACCATTGTCCTTCTCGGCCTCGCCCTTACCGTCTTGGCCGAGCGCCCAAGTGCGACCAAGCCGATAGCCATAATCGGAAATCTCATAGCCTTCGAGGCTATTAAGCGTTGTCACCACCAATTGGCGTTTTGTGCGGGTTTCTAACCCTTCTAGCTTGGCCGTGAGCGCGGCTTCCTGTTGTGGGTCAAGCAGGTTCGCCTGATCCACAACACGGCCAGTTAGCTTCGGAAAATTCTGCGCAACCGCTGCTTGGCCGGTGAGGGCCAGCAGCAGCGCGGTCAGCAGGCCAAGGGCCTTATTCATTTTCAATTCCCCAAATGGGCATCAGGTCGTCGGTGCCATATCCAGCGTGGGTGCAGTCTCTGCACCCTGTGTCGTTGCCTGATATGGGACCATCGGCTTTGCGCCATGGATGACCTTGGCACCAATGATATCAGGGAAAGTGCGAATGGTGGTGTTATACCCACGCACAGCCTCATTATAATCGCGCAGCGTAATGCGCACGCGGTTTTCTTGGCCTTCCAACTGGTCCTGCAGTTTCAGATAGCCTTCCTGGCTTTTCAACTGTGGGTATTGTTCCACCGATACCAGTAAGCGCGAAAGGCTTCCCGACAACTGATTTTGTGCCGCTTGAAACGCTGCCATCTTGGCCGGGTCGCTTAGATCGTCGGGGTTCACCTGAATGTTGGGCGACGTCGCACGCGCACGAGCTTCAATCACTTCGGTCAATGTCTTGTTTTCCTGCGCCGCTGCGCCTTTGACGACATTGGCCAGATTGGGAATCAAGTTGGCGCGTTCTTGAAACGCAGCCTGCACATCGGCCCACTTCGCCTTGGCGTTTTCTTCAGCCGTTGGAACACTGTTGATGCCGCATCCAGCCAATGAAACCGCCGCAACGGGCACCAGAAGAAATTTCAAAAAGTTCTTACGCATCTAACGAGCTCCTCCACTTGGCAAATCGCCTAGAAATCCAGCCTTTTGACGGGCGTGTGTTATATACATAAGGCGGGGGCCAGCCTTTCGCAATGACTGCTATCGTTTGCGCCGCGTATATGTCATATTTTACAGAGTTTAACAGTTGGAGAGCATCAATATGTTGGGTGAATTCAAGACGTTTATCATGCGCGGCAACGTATTGGACCTTGCTGTCGGAGTGCTTATCGGAGCCGCTTTCGGAAAGATTATCTCCTCGTTTACCGATGATGTACTCATGCCGTTGATTACGCTTATGACGGGCGGCGGTGTTGACTTTAGTAGCAAATATATTGTGCTCAGCGGCGGCGACAAGGTCTCATCCGGCATGTCCTTGGTCGCGGCAAAAGCGGCAGGCGCGAATGTGCTTGGCTGGGGAAGCTTCATTACCGCAACGATCAATTTTCTCATCCTTGCCTTCGTGATTTTCATGATCGTACGCGCGGCCAACCGTGTGTCCCCACCTGCAGCAGCGGGGCCGTCGCAGACTGACCTGCTCGCCGAAATCCGTGACGAGTTGCGTAAGAAATAACAGCCAATTGCAATGCCGTGATGTGTGTAGCATAGGCGCTGCATGAATTCTGCTGACTTGAATCGCGCGCGCCGTTTTACGCATGCTACCGGGCTTAGGGCCTTTACAGGTGGCCTTTTCGTGCGCGGGTTCGAACGCATTGTCGACCGGATCGACCGCGGCCTTGAATATGGCACCATCGATGGGACACTTCCCGATGGCTCAACCCGCTTGCTCGGTGGAAGGGGTGCAGGGCCATCGGCAGTCGTCACCTTGCACAGTTGGAAGGCTTTGTTGCGTTTGGTGCGCGGCGGTTCGGCTGGCTGGTATGAGGCATGGGCCGCTGGCGAGTGGAGCAGCCCAGACCCAGTGCAGATATTTGACCTTTTCATGCGCAATCGCTTGTCGCTGGGCACTGTCGCACGACCATCCGGACTGGCGAAAGTTGCAGGTACGGCATTGCATGCGTTACGCCGCAACAGCCGAAGCGGCGCACGCCGGAACATTGAATTTCATTATGACCTCGGCAATGATTTCTATCAGGCGTGGCTTGACCAAAGCATGACATATTCCAGCGCGTTGTTCGCCGACGCCGCAGACGACACGTTGGAAGTGGCACAGCACCGCAAGATTGAGGCGCTGCTTGAGCGGTTGCAGTTGAAGGACGGCGATAGCTTGCTTGAGGTTGGCTGTGGCTGGGGCGGACTTGCCGAGGTGGCATTGCGCGCGCATGAAATCCACTATCACGGCATAACGCTGTCGCCGTCGCAAAAGGCTTATGCGGATGCGCGTCTTTCGGGCCTTGGTGATGCTCTGGTAAGCCTGACAGATTATCGCGATGTCGTTGGCCAGTTCGACGCCATCGCCAGCGTTGAAATGGTGGAAGCCGTTGGCCAACAATATTGGCCCGATTATCTGAAATCCGTTGCCCGTTGCCTTAAGCCCGGCGGCCGCGCGGCGATCCAGTATATCCGCATTGAAGACGATGTGTTCGAATCCTATGCGCGCGGCACTGACTTCATTCAGCATTATATTTTCCCGGGCGGCATGCTGTTGTCGGAAAGCCGCTTTCGCAAGGTCGCGAGTGATTGCGGCCTGACTTGGGAAAACCAGACGGATTTCGGCCTTCATTACGCAGAAACGCTGCGGCAATGGCGGATGCGGTTTGACGCGGCGGTTTCGGCGGGAACTTTGCCAGCTGGATTTGACGATAAATTCATTTCGCTTTGGCGTTATTATCTGATGTATTGCGAAGGTGGGTTCAGGGGCGGCGGCATCAATGTTGCGCAGGTCACCTTAGTCAAAAGATAAATTTGGGGGAGCACGATGAAAAAATGGATATTCGGACTATTGATTTTCATTGCGGCGGCAGCAGGCGGTTTCTGGGTCAGCGCGGACAAGGATATGAAAGCGCTCCTGTCCAGCCTGCCGACGGACGCTAACGTGCTGTTCTGGAGCGTAGAGCAACGCGACGCCGGTTTTCGTGCCCTCGACCGAATTCCGATCCTCGCCAAAACCAACGTCATTGCAAATGGCGACAAGGTCTATCCTTTGCCCAAGGGCGAGCCGTTGCAAATCGGCATGGATGTTGATGCCTATATGAAGGCGCAACGCACGGCGGGTCTTGTCATCCTTCACGACGGTAAAGTGCGGGTCGAAAAATATGGCCTCGATTTCAGTGCGGATGGTAAATGGACCAGTTTCTCTGTTGCGAAGTCCTTCACCTCGACCCTGGTTGGAGCAGCCATCAAGGATGGTTATATCAAGAGCATTGATGACAAGGTTTCGACCTATATTACAGACCTAAGGGGTTCGGTTTATGACGACGTCACCATCGAACAATTGCTGACGATGACATCAGGCGTCAAATGGAACGAAGATTATGAGGACCCCAAGTCCGATGTCGCCTTGTTCAATCTGCACAAGGCGGAAGAAGGCATGGACGTCACCGTCAGCTACATGCGCAAATTGCCGCGTGAAGCACCGGCTGGCACCAAGTGGGTTTACAAAACCGGTGAGACAAATTTGATTGGCGTGCTGGTCAGCTCTGCCACCAAAAAGACCTTGTCCGCTTATTTGTCCGAAAAATTGTGGGCCCCATTTGGCATGCAACAGGACGCGACTTGGCTATTGGGTTCAACAGGGCATGAAATCAGCGGCTGTTGCATTCAGGCTTCGACCCGCGATTATGCGCGCTTTGGCGTATTCATGCTGGGCGGCGCAAAGGTAAATGGCGTGAGCATCTTGCCCGATGATTGGATTGCGCCTGCCACTACCAAGCAAGCTGATATCGGTATGCCGGGCAAAGGTTATGGTTATCAATGGTGGACCTATGACGACGGAAGCTACGCAGCCCAGGGTATATTCGGGCAAGGCATCTTCATTGACCCCAAGCGCAACCTGGTGATCGCGTCAAACAGCAACTGGCCCAAAGCGACGGACCCCGACACGGTCGGCACACAACGCGAGGCGTTCTACAAGGCGGTTCAAGCGGCGGTCGATGCGGAAGCCAAACCGCTCGGCAAATAGCTATGTTGCGGTGCACAATAATTGCGTTACTTCGTAATTAAATTGCGCCGCAAAGCGTGGAAAAAAGGGGCTTTTCTAAGGCTGGATATTAGTCCAGCATAGCCGCTTTACAGATGGGGCCTCAGCGGGAGATTAGCTATGGATTTTAAAACCTTTTTGCACGCAGGTAGCAATCGGCGCGCCATGCTTAAGGGCATGGGCGTTGCGGCCGTTGGCTTCTCGCTGACGGGTGCGTTGGCCGGTTGCGGCGAGAAAGAGGCGGCTAAGCTCGCCAATGGCGAAGAAGCCAAGCTCAACTTCTACAACTGGGACACCTATATCGGCGAAACCACCTTGGAAGATTACAAGGACAAAGCCGGCGTTGACGTGAACATGACCTTGTTCGCCAGCAATGACGAACTGTTCGCCAAGCTCCGTGCTGGCAACCAGGGCTATGACGTTATTGTGCCCTCGAATGACTTTGTCGAACGCATGGCCGCAGCAGACATGTTGGTTGAGCTAGACAAGGCCCAGATCCCCAATTTCAAGAATGTCGCGCCGGATTATCAGGACGTGCCGTATGATCCAGCACGCAAACATTCGATGCCGTACACTTGGCTTGCGCTTGGCATTGGCTATCGCAAGTCGAAGGTGAAGGCGGTTCCCGACAGCTGGAAAGTCCTTTTCGACAGTGACGAGTATAAAGGCCGCATTGCGGTGCTGTCCGAGGCTGGCGACATGTTCCGGCTTTACGGGAAGTATATGGGTAAGTCGGTCAACGGACTGACCGACGCTGATCTCCAGATGATCGAGGCGATGATGATCAAGCAAAAGCCGAACATCAAATCCTTCCATGAAGACAATGGGCAGGACTTATTGCTCAAGGGCGAAGTGGACGTCGTGCTGGAATATAATGGCGATATTGCGCAGGCGATGGTTGAAGACCCCGACATCGGTTTTGTCATTCCGAAGGAAGGCAGCCAGTTAAACTCGGACAATCTTTGCATTCCAAAGGGCGCGCCGCATCCGAAAAATGCGCACGCGTTCATCAACTATTTGCTGGATGCCGAAGCCGGTAAGAAGATCACCGAAACGATCCTGTACCCAACGCCAAATGCAGCGGCAAAGGCGCTGATGCCCGATGATTACAAGAATAATCAAGTCATCTTCCCGCCTGCGGATATCTTGGCGAAGTGCGAATATGCCAAGTTTGATCCAGAGCTTCAGCCGAAATATGAGGAGGCGTTTACCCGCATTCGGGCTGCCTAATTGATGTCAGGGCCGTTGCAGGACTGGAAAAGCCAGAAGAGGCCATTTGCCGCGATTGCGACGGCACCTGTGTTCTGGCTTGCCCTGTTCTTCATCGCGCCCATGACCATCGTCTGGCTGTACAGTTTTGGACAAAATGCCGGCCCAGCCGACATTGACATTTCAGGCACGCTCGACAATTACAAACGCGCGACCGAGTGGCTGTATCTTTCGATTTTCCTCAAAAGCCTTGCGGTAGCGGCGCTCACCACGTTGATTTGCCTGATCGTCGGTTTTCCAGTGGCGATGGCCATCACCTTTGCTGCGCCAAAATGGCGGCCATGGTTGCTGCTCGGCATCATGTTGCCCTTTTGGACGAACCTGTTGATCCGGACTTATGCGCTGATGGCGTTGATGGGCACCAATGGCTATATGAACAAGGGGCTAGGCGGCCTGTGGGAGGGTGCAAGCTGGCTGCGGACTTTGGTGGGTATGCAGCCGCTGGACGCGTGGACGCCCGTTCAGCTGCTCTATAATAATTTTGCGGTGGTATTGGGGCTGGTCTATGTCCACCTACCTTTCATGGTTCTGCCGTTATATTCGGCGCTCGACCGGCTGGACAAAAGCCTGATTGAAGCTAGCCTCGACCTAGGCGCGGGACACTTCAAAACCTTCATGCAAGTCGTGGTGCCGCTCGCTGCGCCGGGCATTGTTGCAGGCGTGATGATTACGCTCATTCCCGCATTGGGTGCGTATCTGACGCCCGACCTGATGGGCGGCACCGATAGCCAAATGATCGCGAACGTGATCGAACGGCAATTCAAGCGTGCCAATGACTGGCCCTTTGGCGCGGCTTTGTCTTTCTTGCTGATCTACGCAATGTTCATTTTGATTGCGCTGCAATCTATGCGGTCGAACAGAGTGAAGGAACGGTGATGGTGAGCGGCACCTATAATCCGTTCGTGTCGAGCGAAGTCGAGACACCCGTCGTTCGCACCCTCCTTCACGACCTCTCGGCTTCGCTCGAGGCGAACGGAAGGTGGTGCGATTGTCTCTCAAAGAACCAGCGCAAAAGCGAGGCAGTAGGGTAATGTTTAACCGCACCGCCATTGCCCCGCTCGAATATACCCGCAAGCTGTGGATGCGCAGTTGGGTCGGGTTGACCATGCTGTTCCTGTATGCGCCGTTGATTGTGCTGATGATCTTCAGCTTCAACGACAGCAGACGCAATATCGAATGGAAGGGCTTCACCCTCAAATATTATGACAAGGCGCTGAACAACGACAGCCTGGTCGAGGCAATGGTCAACTCGCTCACTATCGCGTTTTTGGCGACCATCGTCAGTCTTGTCATCGGTGCGCTCGCCGCGGTCATGTTGTGGCGCTTTCGTTTTCCGTTCAAGGGATTGGTCGAAGGCACGATGTCTTTGCCGATCATCGTTCCGGAAATATGCTTGGGCGTTGCGTTCTTGATCTTCTTTGCAAAAGTGGATTGGCCGACCGACCTGCCATGGCCCCTCAACCTCTCCGCGATCACCATTGCGCATATCACTTTCTGCTTCCCCTTTGTCGCGATGGTCGTCCGCGCGCGGTTAGCGAGTTTCAACAAGGAGGAGGAAGAGGCCGCAAAGGACCTTGGCGCAACCGAATGGCAAGCATTTCGCGACGTCCTTCTGCCGCATATCAGGCCAGCCTTGATAGCAGGCGCTTTGCTTGCCTTCACGTTGAGCCTTGATGATTTCGTCATCACCTTTTTTACCAGCGGCCCGGATACGATAACCTTCCCTGTGAAGGTGTATTCCATGGTCCGCTTCTCGGTCACGCCAGAGGTCAATGCCGCCTCAACTATTCTCATCGTTCTCACCGTTGTCCTGACCTTCATTGCGCTAAAATATCAGGGCGTGAAGGGCATTTCGGATGCCCATTGAGACGCGCACGGATTTACTTGGACAATATCTATGACCGAACCCAAAACGCCTATTATTCAAATCCGCAACGTGTCCAAACGCTTTGGCAAGGTGACGGCGGTCGATAATGTCAGCCTCGATATTCTGGCCGGTGAATTTTTCGTGCTGCTTGGGCCTTCGGGCTGCGGCAAGACCACCTTGTTGAGGATGATCGCTGGCTTTGAAATGCCGACGGAGGGCCAGATCCTAATCGATGGTCAGGACATGAGCCTTGTCCCGCCAAACAAGCGGCCTGTGAATATGGTGTTCCAAAGCTATGCCGTGTTTCCGCATATGAACGTGACCGACAATGTCGGCTATGGCCTGCGCATCGCGGGCGTGTCGAAAGGCGAAATCCGCGACCGCGTGGCCGAAGCGCTTGAGCTGGTGAAGCTTGGCGGGTTTGAGGACCGGATGCCGGACCAGATGTCCGGTGGGCAACGTCAGCGTGTTGCGCTTGCGCGCAGCCTTGTTATGCGGCCCAAGGTGTTGCTGCTCGATGAGCCGCTTTCCGCGCTGGACGCGAAACTACGTGCGCAAATGCAGTTTGAATTGTCGGATTTGCAGGACAAGGTTGGCATCACCTTCGTTACCGTCACCCACGACCAGGACGAGGCGCTTTCGATGGCAAGCCGTGTTGCCGTGATCAACAAGGGCGAAGTGGCGCAACTCGCGCCGCCATCGGATCTATACGAATATCCCGCCAACCGCTTTGTCGCCGATTTCGTAGGGTCCGTGAACATCTTTGAAGGCAGGCTGACGCTCGACGAACCTGACAAGGCTGCGGTCGATTG
>JAZKGS010000028.1:0-7359 GCA_040385805.1 Pseudomonadota bacterium
ATGAAAATAGCATTTATCGGGCTTGGCAATATGGGCGGCGGCATGGCTGCGAACCTTGTTAAGGCGGGGCATGCGGTCAACGCCTTTGACCTGTCTGCAGAGGCTTTGGCGCGCGCGCAGGAAAATGGTTGCGCGACCTTTACCTCCGTGCGCGAAGCTGTGGATGGCGTGGACGCTGTGGTGTCGATGCTACCCAATGGTAAGATTGTTGAGAGCGTTTTTGAAAGCGACGTTCTGGGCCATGCCCCCAAGGGCGCGATTTTGCTCGATTGCTCAACCATTGACGTCGGCACGGCGCGTCAGGTGACCGCCGATGCTGTTGCGGCAGGCTATGACATGGTTGATGCCCCTGTCTCTGGCGGGATTGCCGCGGCCAATGGAGGAACGCTGACGTTTATGGTTGGGGGCACGGATACGGCCTTTGCACGCGCCGAACCAATATTGTCCGCCATGGGCAAGGCAGTCATCCACGCAGGCACGTCTGGCGCAGGGCAAGCGGCGAAAATCTGCAATAATATGCTGCTTGGCGCGTCAATGATTGCAACGTGCGAAACCTTTGCCATGGCCGAAAAGCTTGGGCTGGACCTCCAGACCTTTTACGATATTTCGTCTAAAGCGTCTGGTCAGAACTGGTCGATGACAAGCTATTGCCCGGTTCCCGGTGTTGGACCAACTTCGCCTGCGGATAATGAATATCAAGGCGGGTTTGCCACGGCATTGATGCTGAAGGATTTGAAACTGGCGATGGAGGCCGCACAATCGGTGCATGCAGATGTGCCGATGGGCGCACGCGCGGCAGAATTATACGCGCAATTTGAGCAGGCCGGAAATGGCGGCCTCGATTTCTCGGCGATTATTCAAAGCTTGCAGGACTAGGCTTCACGCTCAGTCCATTGCGATCCAATCGGCAAGTTCCGTCAGCGGCAGTAAACGGTGGAACTCCACCCCAATCATCTGCGAACTGCGCCATTTGACGGTTGCGGCTACCGAATGGTTTTTGTCCATTCGAATGATGATGTTGCTATTCATCTTCGGCGCGACATCGCACAATAGCTTTGCCCCGCGTTGGGAAATATTGGACAATACGGCTTCGTAAACATGATTATCGTGCGTGATAACGGACGGCTTGCAGGCCTGAAAACGCGGAAGCCGGCTGCGTTGTCCGTCGATTTTTATCGCTGGTCTGGCCAGAATTTTTTCGACGGCAATTTCTTCTGTGAATTTGACGCCAACCGTCCGCCCTTCGCGCCAGACGATCTCCCCCGTTAGTTCCTGATCGTCCAACAATGCCACTGAAATCGGGTGGCCTACCTCCAATGGAAATAGCGCATCGATCATCATCCCGCCCGAGGATACATCGCGCACCATGCCCAGGCATTCGGCATGCATCTGAATATCCTTCAGCCGTGCCACACGCATAACCTTAATATTACGCGCATGTTCGCGGCGGTCGGATTGCGGAATCGCGTCAGACAAGGGTGCCGAGTCAGGCGAAGAGTCGAGCGAGCGGGCCATGTTTATTTCCATGAAACGAATATAGCTGGCAAAAATATAACATAGTGAATGACAAGTAAGGTTAACGACACCCCACGGCATGGCGCAGCAGGATTGCAAAGCACGCAGAAAACATATTAGGACTGCGCGCAGAGCATTCATCAACCGACAATCGGCCGACAACCTGCCGACCGGTAAAAAATCTAGGAGTTGCCCGTGCAATCAGTGACCACGCAGAAAATCGACGATGTCCTTGTGGTGCTTGTCGATAATCCCCCCGTCAATGCTTTGTCATGGCATGTGCGTCAGGGCCTAAAAGACAGCTTTGAACAGGGACTGTCGGATGGCGACGTAAAGGCCATCGTCTTGCGCTGTGCAGGATCAACGTTCATTGCGGGCGCTGACATCACTGAATTTGGCAAGCCGCCGCAAGGGCCGGATTTTAACGCGGTGCTCAACATGATTGAGGCCGCAGGCAAGCCAGTCGTTGCCGCCATTCATGGCACTGCGCTGGGCGGGGGACTGGAGACGGCCCTCGTGTGCCATTACCGCATCGCTGTGCCGTCCGCGCGCCTTGGGGTGCCAGAGGTGAAGCTTGGCCTTCTACCGGGCGCTGGAGGGACACAGAGGCTACCTCGCGTGGTCGGTGTCGAGGCGGCGGCTACGATGTGCTCGCTTGGCGAACCTTTGTCGGCGACCAAGGCAGCATCCATTGGTCTTGTTGACCGTCTGGCTGGCGAAGATACCCTCGCTGACGACGCGATCGCTTATGCCCGCGAGCTGATTGCCGTTGGCCCAAGGCCAACCCGCGAACGTCCGTTGCGCGGCGATATCGCGGTTGTTGAACAATTGAAGGCTGCTAATGCCAAAAAATGGAAGGGCTTTGAGGCACCTTACGCCAACCTCGCCTGTGTCGAGGCCGCAACGCGGCTGAGCTTTGAAGAAGGCATGAAGTTCGAACGCGCTGAATTCATGAAGCTGATGGGCGGATCGCAATCCGCGGCGCAGCGCCATATGTTCTTCGCCGAACGCCAAGCAGCGAAAATTGACGGGCTGTCCAAAGATATCCCGTTGCGCGACATCAAAAAAGTCGGTGTCATAGGTGCTGGCACGATGGGCGGCGGCATTTCGATGAACTTCCTGTCAAAGGGAATTGCTGTGACCATTGTCGAAATGGTGCAGGAAAACCTCGATCGCGGCGTTGGCGTCATCCGCAAAAATTACGAAAACAGCGCTGCCAAGGGCCGCTTCTCGCCTGAACATGTCGAGGAAATGATGGGCTTGTTGACCCCGTCACTGACGCTTGATGATCTGGCCGACTGCGATCTTGTTATCGAAGCTGTCTATGAAAGCATGGACGTCAAGAAAGAGGTATTTGGCAAACTCGACGCCATCTGCAAGCCAGGCGCGATACTGGCGTCGAACACATCCTATCTCGATATCGACGAAATCGCGGCGAGCACCTCGCGGCCGCAAGACGTGGTTGGCATGCACTTCTTCTCACCCGCCAATGTGATGAAGCTGCTTGAAGTTGTGCGCGGTGATAAAACCGCGCCTGACGTTCTTGCGACCGCAATGGCGATTGGCAAGAAAATCGGCAAGGTCGCTGTCGTCGCCGGTGTCTGCCATGGCTTTATTGGCAACCGCATGCTGTCAACGCGTCAGCAACCCGCGATGCAATTGCTTCTCGAGGGCGCAACGCCCGCGCAGATCGATAAGGTGCACACCGACTTTGGCATGCCCATGGGGCCGTTCCAAATGAGCGACCTGGCCGGCCTCGACATTGGCTGGCATCGCGACCCTTCGCGGGTGGAAACCATTCGCGATGCACTTTGCGCCGCTGGCCGTTTTGGCCAGAAAAACAGCAAGGGCTTTTACGATTATGATGAAAAGCGCGTTGGCACCGCAAGTGCTGAAGCGCTTGCCATCATCGAAGAGTTCCGTGCAACTTCAAACCTGCCGAAGCGCGAGATCAGCGATCAAGAAATCATTGAACGCACACTCTACCCCATGGTCAATGAAGGCTATAAAATCCTTCAAGAAGGCAAAGCACAGCGCGCGTCCGACATCGATGTGGTCTGGATCTACGGCTATGGCTGGCCCATTTATCGCGGCGGCCCCATGTTCTGGGGTGAATTGGAAGGCGCGGCCAAAATCGTCGAAGCACTCGAACGGCACAATGTCCCAGTTGCAGAAAGCCTGAAAGCGAAGGCCTGATTTCTTCGCGATAAGCCAGACCCGGCGCGGCAAGTCTGCGCCGGGTGCCGGAACCATCGCGACAATTCGCCGGAACACTGTATGAGGCCCAGTACATGCGTCGCGACTGTTTGCGCCTATGGGCCCACAATCGAATGTTCGATTAATATCCGCACTTTTCTTAAAAGCGTAGCTACCCCGATAATATGACGAGCCCAGCATCGTTGGCGATACGGACGACCTCTGCAATACTTCTGGATTCCAGTTTAGTTAGCGCGTTCGCTCGATGCATCTCAATTGTGCGAACACTCAGAGACAAGTTATAGGCAGCTACTTTGTTTGACGCGCCGTTCATAAGCTCCTTCATTACTTCTAATTCTCGGGGCGTAAGCGACCCGAATAAACGACGGGATTTTGACCCGCGTTCCTCGGCGATTGCAATTGCGGCAAGATCCGACATCGCGGTATGAAGTGATGTTTCAAGACTTTCGAATGCAAATGGCTTTTCCAGAAACTCTGTTGCTCCCAATCTAATAGCCTGCACCGCAACAGGGATTTTTGCATGTCCGGTCATGACAATTACGGGCCACTTGATGCCACGTTCTGACAGTATAGCTATTAGCTCGAGGCCGCTAATTGGCTCCATGCGGACGTCAACTAAAATAGGTGCGGGCTTTAGGTTTGATAGATTGTCTAGGAAATCGGTCGCGGATGCAAACGGCCAACTGACAAAGCCCGCCGTGGAAAGCAAAAAATTCAGTGACCGCCTGAGCTCTGGATCGTCATCGATTACGTAAATTTGCTTTGGGGACGTGCCATCATCATGAGGCTCTTCGTTATATGTTGTTACAGGTTTCATGATCTCATCCTCCTGCGGCACCCTCAATCTCGATAAAGTTCAAGGTCAGGCGGCGGTTTGGGTAACGGCGACCCTGCAATTACCGCCTCTGCAATTCTGATGGCGCCTGCCAAAGCAACTTCAGAAAACGGCTTGGGCAAGCAACCGAGTGCAAGGTCGGGCCTCGGTCCTCCTGGCGGGTTGCCGGTGAGGAAAATACAAATGACACTGCGCTTCTGAAGCTCGGCAGCCGCGACGAGTCCTGAGTCACCCTGCGCCAACTGGATATCCACAAATGCTAATTGCGGATGAACTCGTTCTGCCTCGATAATAGCCGAAGCTACATCGTCGGCAACGCCCACAACGTCGTATCCCATGGTTTCCAATACAAACTTGAGCGACATAGCCACGAGGTACTCGTCTTCGACCAGCAATATCTTCATCAACTTGCGCCCATTTGGTCAGGTAATTGTGGATCAAACGGCACCGTCAAGGCATTCGCCGTCCCAGAGCTATCGCTTTCAATTACAAGCGTGCCGCGCATTTGACGGACGAGGCCTTGAACGATTTCGCTTCCCATGCCAGGCCTTTTATCTGGCGATGTGGCCGCAATGCCAGGCCCGTTGTCCCTAATTACCAGCATCATCTCATCGCCGACGTTATTGGCGGTAACAGTCAACTTCGGGTGTTCTGCGCTCAGACCGTATTTCAGGGAGTTTGTAACGATCTCATTGACAGCGAGTACCAGTGGACTCGCTTGCCGTATGCTCATCATCAGATCACCAGAAAAACGACATTCCAAATGTACGTCGTCTCTGCCTGCGGAGAGAATTAATTGACTTATAATGTCCTCGAGCGCCGCCTTCAGATTAACACGGTCGTGGCTGTCCGATCCATAAAGAAGCTGATGGAGCCGTGCAACCAAGTCCACCTTGGTGCGGGCTACCATAACTGCGGCGCGGGCTTCGCCGTTACCTATTTTCGAAGTCTCCAGCAGCAGAAACGAGCTGACGAGCTGAAGGCTGTTCTTCACACGATGATTAACCTCGTAGAGAAGAACCTCTTTCGCTTTCAAGGCTTCTTCCAGGTCAATTCGAGTCTTATTAAGTTGTGCCTCATGAGCAATGAGGCGATCAACCGCTCTTGCAGCGGCTTCGATGATGGCAATGTCAACGGCGCTGATGAAAGTGAAGAAGCCTAATGCGACAGCAGAACCATAGGTAATTGAAAACGGTGCCGCCCCTTCAATAAACCAGTACCATGCCGCCAGAAACGACAGCGTCGCGCAGAGCACACCCGCGCGTGCCCCAGCGAAAAACGCGGAGATGATTACCGCTGGAATAAAGGTCAGGAAAGGAAAGCCGGCAGGGAGCGTATCGTCCAACCAAAATCGAAGAACAAGCGCAACTATGAAAGCGGCAAAGCCGGAGCCGTAACTCAGCCCCACGTTGCTCCGAAAAATGGAAGACCCCGACAAGAGACGCTGCCCCGCCTGACTTCCGCTTGAGAAAGCACTAATAGCCATTAATAAATCACCCAATCAAACGGCTGCGCGTTTGCAATATGGGTGTCAAGCAAACGTTTGTCTTTTTCCAAAAAGTTTACAATTAGCCCGATTTTACGGGTGAGTTCGAAGCCGAAATTCTTCTTCGTTCTGGCAGGCCGACTTTTTCAACAGAATATGGGCCGGGAGCGGACTGTCCGCCTTTGGGAGCGCGATCACGTTTAGAGCCCGCCGAAATCTATCGTTGCGTTTCGGTCTAGCCATTGCGGCGCTTCGGGCATCGGGTATTTAAGCCCTGTTGAGCAATTGAACAATATCGCCCTGTCCGAGTGCGCAATTAGTCCCGCGGCGAGGGCGTCATGATACGCCGCAAGCGTTGCCCCACCCTCAGGACAGAGCAACAATCCGTCAAGCTTCGCAGTCTGCAACACAGCGCGTTCAATCTGGTCGTCATTTACGGCCATCGCCTTTCCGCCACTTTCGCGGACCGCGCGCAATATCAAGAAATCACCAACAGCTTTAGGTACACGAATTCCGGCCGCCACCGTGTGCGCATTTTCCCAACGCTCGGCATGTTCAACGCCGTCGTCAAACGCTTTGACAATCGGTGCGCATCCCGTCGCTTGCACAGCGAACATTTTTGGACGTTCCGGACCGATCCAGCCAAGCTCCTCCAGTTCGTTGAAGGCCTTCCACATACCAATGAGACCAGTTCCGCCTCCGGTTGGGTAAAAGATTGCCTCAGGCAATTTCCAATCAAGCTGCGCAGCGAGCTCCAGACCCATCGTTTTCTTGCCCTCGATCCGATAAGGCTCCTTCAAGGTTGAGAAATCGAACCAGTGACCCTCGGCTGCCCCTTGGCCTACTATCGCACCACATTCATCGATCAAGCCGTTGACGCGCCATACCCGCGCACCCTGCAAGGCAATCTCCCGGACATTGATCTCTGGCGTATCTTCAGGACACAGCACGATTGTCTCAATGCCGCAACGGGTTGCGTAAGCCGCCAGTGCGGCGCCTGCATTGCCGTTGGTTGGCATTGCAATGCGCTTGATACCGAGCGCTTTTGCCATAGATACCGCCATGACCAGTCCGCGTGCCTTGAACGATCCTGTCGGCAACCTTCCTTCGTCCTTGACCAGTACATTTGCGCCGCCTGATTTGGGAATTGGCACAAGCGGCGTTTCGATTTCACCGAGACTAACGATATCTTCGGCGTTCCTGACAGGCAGCAATTCTCGCCAACGCCATAAATCGGTGCCGCGACCCTCCAGTTCGGACCGGGATAGATGCTCGCGGATAGCAGGAAGATCGTACCGAACGAGCA
>JAZKGS010000028.1:7459-14418 GCA_040385805.1 Pseudomonadota bacterium
GGCTAGACTGGTGTCAAATCTTGAAGCGGAAACCCATCCGGTAGCTGCGACCTAGCAGATCGTAGACCGGTGAGACGCCGAACGACGTGCCGCTGTTAGGCGTTGGCGGCGGATCGCGATCGAACAGGTTTTCGACGACACCGAAGAAGGTGACATCACGCCCGCCGATCTTGACGTCGAAGTTCTGGGCGAGCTCGACATACCATACTGCCGGCAGACGGTTGAACTCGGCCGGAAGACCCGTACGGCTCGTTTCGGGGTTAGCGTTGACAATGCCAGACCCAAGGTACCGCGTTGTGAGCGTGGTGCGGCTCGGCCCGACCGCATAGGTTGCAGTCACAAGGCCGCGCCACTTCAAACTGGCAGCGGTGCCGAGTGCCGGTGGTTGGTTGTCACCCGGCAGGTTGGTCTCGTCCTTGAGCCGTTGGGACAGGAGCACCCGAAAATTAAGCGAACCGGGCAGCTTTTCCGAGATGTCGGCAAGCTGAGTGCCGTAGCTCAATTCATAGTCGATCCCCTCGACTGCAGTATTCGACGCGTTGATCGAGCCGGTGAACAATGTCGCTCCAGCAAGACCAACGGCACCAGGGACCGGTACGATCGACGCGCAAGCTGCAGGATTGACCGGCCGATTAAAGCCATAGCAGAGGTCGATAAGCAGTTGTCCGCCGACGCCGAACAGTGCGTCCTTGATGTCGATCTTGTACCAATCGACCGACAGGCTGAGACCCGGGATGAAGCCTGGCGCGAAGACGCCGCCGACAGTCCAGGTGTCGGCGATTTCCGGAGTCAGGTTCGGGTTGCCGCCGTTGAGCGTGATGTTGCTCACCTGTGGGCTGTTCGGCTGGCTGCGATCCTGGAAGGCGTTCACGAACTGGCTGTTCGGCGCGAACAGGTCGTTCAGGTTGGGCGCCCGGATATCGCGCGAGCGGGTGCCGCGGATACGAAGATCGCCGATCCCGTAGGTACCGCCGACCTTCCAGGTGGTGACAACGCCGCTGGTTGAATAATCCGTGCGGCGGACGGCACCATTGGCTTCGAGGCTGCCGACCGGTGAATCGTCAAGCAGCGGCACAAGCACTTCGCCGAAGAACTCCTTGACGTTATAGCTCGCACCGCCCGGCTTGGGGTTGCCGACGATCCATTGGCTGTTGACCGAATTGGCATCGGAGGTCGCACTGAACGAGTCCTTACGATATTCAAAGCCGGCGGCGAACGAGACTGGGCCTGCCCACGTGGAGAAAGGGCTGTACTGGGCGTCGTACGACCACACATCCTGATTGATGCTGAGGTCCTGCCGGGTGCGGAAGCCGCTGTCTTTGCCGGTCACATAAGCGATTGCAGCAGCACTCGGCGACCCTTCACCGAAGACGTTGAGCGCAACGCAACCGTTGGTTGGAGCAGAGAGCGTGGACCGGCAGACTGGTGCACCGACCGCAACACCCGCGATACCGCCCGATGCCGGGTTGGCGACCGCATCATATGCAAGGTTGAAGCGATTGAACAAAACGTTGTTGTCACGCGTGTACCACACCTTGCTGTGCCCGCGCTGATAATAAGCGCGCCACTTGCCGCTGTCTAGGAAGCTGCCCTCGAGTGCGAGCAGGATGCGATCCTGACGGCGGTTATAGCCGGCTTCACCGATGTTCTGGCCGGGGCGATTGATCAGGTCGTAGAACAGCCGGTTCAGGCGGAACGAGGTGACACCATTAGCATCCATGGCAGCCTGCGTTGCGGCGGGAATGAACGGATTGTCCCGCCTTATGGTCAGTGCGCCAGTGGTGGCATTGGCGCCCTGACGGTTATAGACAGCCGACCAGTTGATCGTATCGTTCCCTGCGTAGCTTGCTTCGACAATGGCATTGAGGTTGTCGGTGATTTCGTAGCTCAACCGGCCATAGACGCTCCAGTGCTTGTCATCCGGCAACAGCGCGCCACGGGCCGAAGCTGGTTCAACCGTTCCCCCCGCCTGATTTTGGCCCTGCTGGATCGGGCCGAACACGAAGGACTGAATGGCGCCACCAGGACCAAACGCCGTGCCGCGCAGAGGGCCGGCATTGATCACACCACCTGCAGTGCTGGTGAGACCGGCGTCGGTGCGGACGATCTGGCCGGGCTGGCCGTTGGTTGCAGTCCAATCGGGGTTGTCGAGCGAGCGGAGACCAGGCTGAAACCAGTCGCGGGGATTGTCCGACATGCGGATCCGGTCACCCTTGTAGTAATTCCCGCTGAGCAGAATCTGGCCGCGACCGCCGCCGAAGCCCTTGCCCCAGGCGAGGTCACCGGTGACGATCTGACCGTCCTCGCGGTCGGTGATTCCGTAGTTTACGGAGCCCTTGAGGCCCGAGAACTTGGTGTCGAGGATGAAGTTGACCACCCCAGCAACGGCATCCGAACCATAAGCAGCCGAAGCACCGCCGGTGACAACATCGACGCGCGCCACGAGGTTTTGCGGCAGCAGGTTGATGTCGACGGCGGGGATCAGGCCCGAGCCGACGACGCGGCGGCCATCCAGGAGCACTAGCGTGCGGTTGACGCCCAACCCACGCGCACTGATCTGGTTGGCACCGCCAGTGGCGTTGGCGAACAGCGTCGTGGAGCGTGGCGAGTTGCCCTGGCCAATCGCAGGAAGCTGATTGACATAATCGGCGATGTTGGTCGGGTTACGCTCCTCAATGTCAGCCGCCGTGACGACCGTAGTCGGCACTGGCGCGTCATTGCCGTTGCGCGTGATGCGCGAGCCGGTGACGACGAGTTCCTCGTTCTGCTCGGCGACATCCTCGGGAGTGGCTGCGGTGGTAACGGGGCGCGCCGGTGCCGGTGGCGAAGCGTCCTGGGCTACGGGCTGATAAGCGAAGGTACGAAGCATCCCAGGTGCTGGCGATGCATCGCGAAGTGAAATGATACCATCCCCCTCGGCACGAAGGCCGGTGCCAGCGAGCAATGTTTTGAGCGCAACTGCGGAGGTCATATCGCCGCGCACATGCTGCGAGCGCTTTCCTGCAACGAGGTCGCTGGAAAAGTTGATCTGCCGATTGGCCTGGCGCGCGTAAGTGTTCAGCGCGTTTGCCAATTCATCACCGGGGATATTGAAATTTTGCGATTGCTGCGCGGCGGCGGCAGGCGTTGCTGCGAGCGCCACAGCCAAAACGGCCAACGAGATCTTGCCCAATTCTGTAAAACGACCCTTCATGTTTATTTTCCCCCATTTGTACCGGAAGACGCCGATCCGTTCGTTAAAGACGCAGTACGCTGCAATCTTGTAAAAAAAGTGTCACATATACACAGTCATTGCAATTAACTTTCAGAAGCAGCAGGGATATGACTGTTTCGTGCGATAAGAATTACGAATTAAGGGGAGAACCGACCGTGCGCCGCCTTGCAACTTTCTGCGCTTTTTCTTTGGTTGTAGGCACGGCGGGGCATGCCGCATCCTATCAGGCGGAGATCGTCCGTGACGATTGGGGCATTCCGCACATCAGCGGTCGCACTGACGCCGACGCAGTGTTCGGGATGATCTATGCCCAAGCGGAAGACGACTTCAACCGGATCGAAATGAACTACCTCACCAGTCTCGGCCGCTTGGCTGAAGCCGAAGGCGAGAAGGCGCTGTGGCAGGACCTGCGCCAGCGGATGTGGATTGATCCGAACGAACTGAAGGCCCAATATGCCAAGAGCCCGCCATGGCTCCGCAAGCTGATGCAAGCTTGGGCCGCAAGCCTCAACCAGTATCTGGCCGACCATCCGGAAGTAAAACCTAAGGTGCTAACGCGGTTCGAACCATGGATGGCGCTGAGCTTTTCGGAAGGATCGATCGGTGGCGACATCAGCCGCGTTTCGCTTAGCCAGCTGCAAGCCTTTTACGAGCGCCGCGCAGTTGCGCTCAGTGCGGAAGAACGCGGCCTCGCCGCACGCGAGCCCGCCGGTTCCAACGGTTTTGTAATCGCCCCGTCGCACAGCGCCAGTGGCAATCCGCTGTTACTGATCAACCCGCACACCAGCTTTTTCTTCCGTGCCGAGCAAAAGGTGACGAGCGGGCAAGGTCTCAACACTTATGGTGCTGCAACCTGGGGGCAGTTTTTCATCTATCAAGGTTTCAACCAGAATGCTGGCTGGATGCATACCACCAGCACAGCCGATACGATCGATGAGTTCGCTGAGACAGTGGAGAAAGGGACGGAGGGCAATCAGTGGGCCTATCGGTACGGCAAGCAGAATCGCCCAGTGACAGTCAAAACCGTGGAGATATTTTATCGCAAGCCTGATGGCACGATCGGCAGTCGGACGTTCAACACCTATACGACGCACCATGGCCCGGTGGTCCGCGAAGCAGACGGCAAGTGGATTTCAGCAGCACTAATGCACAAGCCTGTAGCTGCGCTACAACAGAGCTTTTTGCGCACCAAGGTCAAAGATCTCTCTGACTTCCGACGTGTCGCAAAGCTGCAGGCAAACTCGACCAACAACACATTGTTTGCCAGCAAAACGGGCGAGACAGCACTGTTCCTCCCGCAATTCATTCCGCGGCGTGATTCTCGTTTCGATTACACAAAACCTGTCGACGGAAGTAACCCAGCCTCGGACTGGCAGGGATTGCACGCATTTGGTGAACTGCCGCGAGTCGTCAGCCCCGCCAACGGCTGGGCGATGAACGTGAATGACGGGCCATGGTGGGCGGCTGGAGATGATAGCCCTAAGCAGGCAGCTTATGCGCGCTACTTTGACCAGGCCGGGAGCCGTCCGCGCACCACCGCCGCGCTGCGGGTGCTGGGTGCGCGACCAAGCTTCACGCTCGACCAACTGGCCGAAGCGGCTTACGACCCGTGGATACCATTGTTTGCCCAACAAATCCCGGAACTGGTTGCTGCGCAAGCGCGCAACCCCGATGCCGCGCGCGAAGAGGCTGTCGCGCTCCTCGCTGGATGGGATAAGCGCTGGAGCCTAACCTCGACAGAAACCAGTCTCGCTGTGTTCTGGGCCGATGCGTTATGGGAGCGCGTTGCCGCCGCTGCCGGAATTCCCCAGAGTTCAATACAACCAGCGCTGATGGTGCAAGCCAGCGAAGCCGAAAAGCTTGCAGCGCTCGATACAGCGATCGCCCGGCTCAAGAAAGATTTTGGTTCGTGGAAGGTACCTTGGGGCGAGATCAACCGTTTCCAACGCCTCGACGGGGCGATCAACCAAAGTTTTGATGATACCAAGCCAAGTATCCCGGTTCCGTTCGTCTCGGCGAATTGGGGCTCGCTCGCCGCGTTCGGCGCGCGACGCTATCCCGGGACTCGGCGTTACTATGGCGACTTAGGCAACAGCTTCGTCGCGGTCGTCGAATTCGGTCCTCGCGTCCGCGCTCGGGCCGTGACCGCAGGAGGTCTCAGCAGCGACCCTGCCTCGCCGCACTTCAACGATCAAGCAAAGCGTTATGCGCAAGGGAATTTGCGCGAGGTCTATTTCTATCCCGAGGATCTCGCCGGGAAAGTGCGTTCACGCAAGGTTGTTCGGGGGAAATGACTGACGGCTCACTGTGACCCGCGGGGGGTTAAGGCTAATCGTCGTGTTTAGAAAATGAGGGGTGTTAGAATGGCGCGATCTGGTTCCGCAATAGCAGTATTGGCGATGGGATTTATACTGACGGGGGCTGCAGATCCGGGCCCGAAGGATTCAGACACGCAAGCGTGGTGGTCGCTTGCCAGCACTCTGTCATCTGATGAAATGGAAGGCCGCGATACCGGATCACATGGCCATGAGCGGGCAGCACGGCTAGTTGCAGAGCGGCTAGCAGCGGCCGGTCTTGAGCCCTTGGGCGATAATGGCACATGGTTTCAGCGAATTGAGTTTGAAGAAATTGCGGTCCCAAGCGCGACCCTGCGCGGCGCCGGCGGGAAACTGGCCTTCCTCGATGAATTTACCGTAACTCCCAATCGTGCTTTGCCTGCATCGCTTTCAGCGGTCATCGCATATCGCGGCTATTGCGGGGCCGATGTGTTAGGCGATGTACAAGGCAAGTTGGTAGTTTGCCACGGTACGCGGCGCGAAGGGCTTCCCAGCGCTTCGGAACGCGAAGAAGCGATACGCGCAGCAGGCGCTATTGGCTCCGCAACTGTTCTTGATCCAGGCTACACTATCGAACCGCCGCGCTGGCCCTTTGCTTATGCGCGCTCTATCACGTTAAAGGGCGGCATGCCTGTTCCCGATCCGTTTGTGAGGCTTTCGATCAACGCTGCTGCTTTGGACCAGCTGCTTGGCCGGGATACCGCGCAGTTGATTGCAGACGGGTCGGCGGGTCGGTCATTACCCAGTTTCGACATCGGGACGGCTGAGATGGAATTTACCCTGCGTACGGCGCAATTTTCCTCCCCTAATGTGATTGGCCGGCTGCCGGGAACGAATCCGACGTTGGCCGATCAGGCTATCGTGCTTGGTGCGCACCTCGACGGCTACGGTTTCGGGCAAGCAGTGAACGGTGATCCCATTTATAACGGGACTTTGGATAATGCTGCTTATGTCGCACTCATCGTGCACCTCATGGAAACACGCAGGAGAAAGGGGTATGCCCGTCCGGTCATTGTAGCGTTTTGGACCGGTGAGGAAAAAGGCTTACATGGATCGAGATGGTTTGTTGAGCATCCGACCGTTCCATTTGAGCAGATTGCAGCAAACATCAACCTTGATCAATTGCGTCCGATTTTTCCGCTCGAACTGATGACTGTACATGCTCGAACAGACACTACGTTAGGTGCGGATGCCACTGCTGTTGCCACCGCACAGGGCATACGCGTGCAGGACGACCCCGAACCTGAACGCAATTTGCTACGCCGGAGCGATCATTGGCCGTTTCTGCAAGCGGGCGTTCCAGCGGTTAATTTCGTGTTCGGCTACGAACCCGGCAGCCGCAGCGAGAAAATTTACCGCCAATGGTATCGCACTGGCTATCACAGGCCACAGGATGATGTGGCCCAGTT
>JAZKGS010000029.1:0-15168 GCA_040385805.1 Pseudomonadota bacterium
CAAGGTCGCGTGATTTGCCTTTCAGCATGAAGCGGTAAACCCAGGACCGTGCGCCGCTGTCTTTAACGAGCAGGTTCAAGCCCCCGCCATCAGCATGCCGACCAGCCTTTGCGTTTTTAACAGCAAGTGGTGTCAAAGCGTGGTTTAATTTGCGAGGCATATCGACCGGTTCCCTAAAAAGTTCCCCGATAATACACTGGTTTTAGGGGAACGCAACCGGACAACAATGGACGTTTATGCAGGTGTGATTGCTGCAATTTCGACCATAATTCGTGTAAATTGGCGATGATTGGGGTTGCTTGTGGACGGTATCGGACAAGGGGTTTAGCGGACACCCTGTCCGCCAATAGCCCCTCCACGCCATTTCAGCGCGATCTTAACATGCGCTAGATCTTCCACAAACTCGCAGCGTCAATGCTGACCTGTGCTTATCTGGCTTGCGTTAGTGGCAAAGCATCTTCCAGGGTTATTTACCCTGAAACGCCGCCTTGCGCTTTTCCACGAAGGCGAGGCCACCTTCCTTTGCGTCCGAAGTATCAGCTGCAATCCGCTGGCCTTCTGCTTCGGCGAGCAATTGTTCGGCATATGAATTTTCCATCGCCGACAGTATATTCTTTCGCATCACCGCGTAAGCCACCGAAGGACCCGTGGCGAGTCGCGTAGCGAGCGCGCGGGTTTCAGCCTGCAACATTTCATCCTCAACACATTTGTAGATCATGCCCCAATCGGCTGCTGTTTCGCCGTTAATCTTCTCCCCAAGCATCATCATTTCAGTCGCACGGGCTTTTCCGATCAAGCGCGGCAGCATCCATGATGCGCCGCCATCCGGCACGAGGCCAATATTGACGAACGCTTGCAGAAAATAGGCTGATTTGCCCGCAATTACGAAATCGCCACAAAGCCCGATTGAGCAACCAACACCCGCCGCTGCGCCGTTAATGGCTGTCACAATCGGCAAGTTGAGCCGCGCAAGGTTCATCATGAGCGGATTATAGTGGCGGGTCAGGGCTATGTAGCTGCCCTCGCCGCGTGCTACCGAACGGTCGCCGCGGGCCGAGAGGTCCGCGCCGGAGCAGAAGCCACGACCAGCGCCAGTAATGACGAGGCAGCGCGCGTCGCCAAGGCTGTTGGAGACGGCATCATTTATCTCGTCCGCCATTTCGAGCGAGCAAGCGTTCATGCGTTCCGGCCGGTTCAGGGTTATCGTTGCAATCCTGTCGGCAACTTCCAGATTAATTGTTTGATATGTCATGTTTACGCGCCCTCCTCCGGCATTTTTCGTCAGACTGGCTAAATCAGTCCCGCGTTCCAAGCAAGTCGCGCGCGACTACCCAATTGTGTATCTCGCTGGGTCCATCGTAAATGCGCATGGTGCGCAGCTTGTTTGATAGCAAGTACAAAGGCATTTCACGTGTCATGCCCATGCCTCCGAACATCTGCATCGCATGATCCACAATGTCATAAGCGGTTTCGGTGCAATAGGATTTGATCATTGAAATTTCCTGTCGCGTGTCGTGTCCCTCGTCCATTTTCCACGCGCAGTCGTAGGTCATCAACCGCATTGCATGAATACGCGTTGCTGCGTCCGACACCCAGTTCTGAACCGTCTGGCGCGACGAAAGCGGCTTGCCGAATGTCACGCGCTGCGGGGCATATTCGACCATCATATCGAGCGCGCGCTGCGCCATACCAATTGACCAAGATGCCATCTCGATCCGCCTCGTGCCGAGCCGCACTTGCATCGGTAGAAACCCCTGCCCGCGCTTTCCAAGCAATTTCCAGCCTGAAACCCGGCAATCATCGAGCGCAATTTCATAAGTCGCTGTCCCGTCAATCATGGGAATTTTACGCAGGACATTGAAGCCAGGCGTATCGCGGTCCACCAGAAATGCAGACATGCCGTTGCGGCCCTCGGCATTTTTGTCGGTCACGGCCATCAATATGGTGAAATCGGCCTCATCAGCCTTAGTGATCCATATTTTACGGCCGTTGATAATCCAGTCGTCGCCATCCTGAACGGCAGTGGTTTTCATCAGTTGCGGGTCTGCGCCAGCACCCGGCTCCGAGATTCCGATCGCGGAGATCGTCTCGCCACGCACATAAGGTGCGAGATAATGTTCGCGCTGTTTTTCATCCGCGGCCGCCATCATCATGCGCAGATTGGGCGAGTCTGGCGGAATTGTGTATGGCGTGACCGTCCGGCCCAGTTCTTCGCCCACGCCAACCATGGCAACCATAGGCAGGTTCATCCCGCCAACTTCTTCGGGTGCGTCCAGCCCCCAGAGACCCATCTCCTTGGATACAACATCGACCCGCGCCTGCTCTTCCTTATTGAGGTAGCTCCCTTTGCCCATTGTCTCGCGCGCCAGCACGTCGCTTTCCAGCGGCAGGAGCTGCGAATCCACAAATTTGCGGACAAGGTCTTTTAACATCCGGTGTTCTTCAGCGAGTTCGAAATTCATGAGTTACATCCTCTCAATAGCTGCGCGGAAGGCCGAGAACATGCTCGGCAAGATAGCTTAGAATCAGGTTGGTGCTGATCGGGGCAACGGTATAAAGTCGCGCTTCACGAAACTTGCGTTCGACATCATATTCCTCAGCAAAACCAAAGCCGCCATGCGTTTGCACGCACATGTCAGCGGCGGCCCAGCTTGCTTCGGACGCGAGCAGCTTGGCCATATTGGCCTCCGCGCCGGGATTGCCGCCTGCATCGAATACCTGTGCCGCATGATGCACCATTAATTCCGCCGCACACATTTGGGCGTAGCAGCGCGCGATGGGGAATTGGACGCCTTGGTTCTGGCCAATTGCGCGGCCAAAAACATTGCGTTCATTTGCGTAATCAGTGGCTTTTCTGATGAACCATTTGGCATCACCTATGCATTCCGCCGCAATCAATATCCGCTCGGCATTCATCCCCGACAAAATGTAGCGGAAGCCTTTGCCTTCTTCACCGATCAGCGCGGATGCGGGTATCCGCATATCGTCGAAGAAAACTTCTGTCGTTGAATGGTTCATCATCGTCCGGATTGGCTTGATGGCCATGCCATTGCCGACGACTTTGCGCATGTCGACAAGGAATATGGAAAGCCCCTCGGTCTTGCTAGCCACCTCTTCACGCGGGGTCGTGCGTGCAAGCAACATCATCAGGTCGGAATATTCTGCGCGGCTGGTCCAGATCTTTTGTCCATTAATGACAAATTCGTCGCCCTCCCGTACCGCAACGGTCCGCAAAGATAACGTGTCGGTACCGCTTGTTGGCTCGGATACGCCAAATGCCTGTAATCGCAGTTCGCCAGTTGCAATCCGCGGCAGATATTCCTGCTTCTGTGTTTCACTGCCATATTTCAGCAGCGTGTTCATAATATACATTTGCGCATGCGCCGATGCACCGTTGCAGCCCGCTGCCTGAATTTCTTCCATGATCACGGCCGCTGCAGCAAGGTTAAGCCCCGACCCGCCATAGACTTCCGGAATGAGCGCCGCGAGGAAACCTGCTTTGGTGAGCGCATCGACAAATTCTGCGGGGTAAGCGCGCGCGCTGTCCTTTGCGCGCCAATATTCGCCAGGGAATTCGGCGCATAATGCCTGCACCGAGCGGCGAATATCGGCAGTATTTTCGCTGTTGGTCATTTCAAACTTTCTTGCTGGCCGAGGCAGCCATGACTTGCCGCCCATCGTCTGCAAAGGCGCCAAGCTCAATCGCTCCACGCTCGTTGCGCATCACAAGGTGCAAAGCCTCCTCAGAAATCGCAGGCGAAAGACCTCGGAAAGAAAAGCTGGCCAGCGCGTTATCGCCCAGTTCACGTCTTGCCAAATCAAGCAACAATGTCGCGGTGAGTGGGCCATGCACAACTAGCCCGCGATAGCGTTCTTCGTTTTGCGCATAGGGCAAGTCATAATGGATTCGGTGGCTGTTGAAAGTCAGGGCAGAATAACGAAACAGCAGTGGCGCGGTTGGTTTGAGTATGCGGTGTTGTTTCCAGCCGCTTGCATCAAAGCTCTCTTCGCCAACCAAAGGCGGCGACAAAGGTGCATCCGTTGCAGCAGCTTTCCGATAGACGATGCTTTGCACCTCACGCACAGCAAGGCCCGCTTCGCCATTGGTTTCGTGCGTTACATCAACAAAGACCAATTGACCTGACCCGCCAGATTTTTCGGTGATAGATTGAATGCGCGATGTTCGTTTGACCGCCTCTCCCACATGCAAAGGCTTTAAAAACTCCACTTTGCTTGATGCCCACATCCGGCGTGGCAAAGGAACAGGAGGAAGAAAACTTTCCGGGCTATCATTGCGCGCGGGGTGACCGTCAGGGCCAAGGCGCGCTGTGGCAGCGTCGGGCACACATAAACACCAATGAAGCCCCTGCGGGACTTCACCAGCACCCGGAGCCTCCCGATCAAAGGTGGCAAGCCAGCGGGCTGCCAAGCCAGAGTCGATGCAATCTGTCCGGACTTCCTCGCGTCCGATCCATGCGTCCCACGTGCTCATCAATTCCGTCCTTCCAATAGGCCCTTGGCAATCACCTGTGCCTGAATTTCTGCCGCGCCTTCAAAAATGTTCAATATACGCGCATCGCACAATATGCGGCTGATTTCATATTCGAGCGCATAGCCATTGCCGCCATGAATTTGTAAGCTCGCATCCGCGTTGCTCCATGCGGCACGCGCCGCCAGAAGCTTGGCCATGCCGGCCTCAATGTCACACCGTTTGCCGGAATCTTTGGCGCGCGCCGCGGCATAAGTCAGCTCGCGGGTCATGACAAAATCCGCTAGGCTCATCGCCAATTTATCGGCGACACGCGGGAAGTGTATGATCGATTTTCCAAACTGTTTGCGATTGACTGCATAATCCAGACCGAGCTCTAAAGCACGTTTGGCAACGCCCACTGCGCGCGCCGCAGTCTGGATACGCGCGCCTTCAAACGTCCGCATCAGCTGTTTGAAGCCCTGCCCTTCTTTTTCGCCAAGCAAAGCATCTGATGGGGCAGTCATACCATCAAATTGCAGCGCATATTCGCGCATACCGCGATAGCCGAGCACTTCAATCTCGCTACCCGTCATTCCAATAGCCGGGAACGGGTCGCTATCGAATCCGCGCGGTTTCGGTACAAGCAGCATCGATAGCCCCGCATAGCCTTTGGCGTCGGCGACGGTACGCACAAGCATCGTCATCAGGTCTGAACGGCTGCCATGGGTAATCCATGTTTTGGCGCCATTTATCGTCCAGCCTTCATCGGACAATCGTGCGCGCGTTTGCAGCGCGCCAAGGTCAGAGCCTGTATCAGGTTCCGTGAAAACCGCCGTCGGCAAAATTTCGCCACGCGCGATTTTTGGCAACCAGTGGGCCTTTTGCATTTCTGTACCGCCCATGGAAATGAGCTCGCCCGCTATTTCTGAACGCGTGCTGAGTGACCCTGCGCCAATCCAGCCACGCGACAACTCTTCTGTAATAACGCACATGACCAGCTTGGACATTCCCAGCCCGCCAAATTCAGCGGGAATGCAGACGCCGAAAGTTCCGAGCGCCGCCATCGCCGCAATAGTCTTATCGGGAATCAGCTCGTTGGCCAGATGCCAACCATGCGCATATGGTAGTATTTCGCTTTTCGTAAACCGGCGATACTCGTCGCGAATAGCGTCGATCTCCGCCTCATGAAAGCTATCGCTTGGCATTTCACCCGCCGCCATGGTGTGTGCCACTTCAGCACGCAGAGCAGCAAGGTCTGAGCCTAGAAGATTTCCACAAGCATCCGAAAATAAACGAGCTTCTTGTGATATTCCAAGATCATTGGGACGAAATATCTCGTTCTGACCCATCGGCAAGCCGCCAGTCAGTTGACCAATTGTTTCCGCAAAAATCAGCGTCGCAGCCTGTTGGTCAAGTTTGGAGCCGCCATTATTTCGGTCGAGCCAACAGTTAACCGCTTCAAGGGCAGCGACGCTTGTCGCAACCCAGGAAAATCCATGCGCCGCGCGCTGATCTGAATTAATATCCCGCTGCGTCAGACGCTCGGCAAGTGCGTTTTTGGCAGCGTCGCGATAGCTTTGGGCAGCTTCAAGTGCGGCTGCAAAATTCATGCGCGCTCAAACACAGCCGCAATACCCTGACCACCGCCAATGCACATTGTTTCAAGCCCAAACCGGACATCGCGGCGCTGCATTTCACGCGTCAGGTTCGCCAATATGCGTCCGCCGGTTGCGCCAATGGGATGGCCTAGCGAAATACCCGACCCGTTGACATTGAGCATGTCATGGCGGCTGTCATTATCCGACCAGCCCCAGCCTTTAAGGCAAGCAAGTACTTGCGGTGCAAAAGCTTCGTTGAGTTCTATTAGACCAATATCGTCCCACGAGAGGCCGTTGCGTGCAAACAGCCGTTCCGTCGCCGGTACAGGTCCATAGCCCATGCGCGACGGTTCACAGCCTGCTGCAGCCCAGCTGTGGAAATACGCGATGGGTTCCAGCCCGAGCTCCTCTAGCCTGTCTTCTGCCACAACAAGGCAGGCTGCTGCGGCGTCGTTCTGCTGGCTGGCATTGCCGGCAGTTACGACGCCGCCTTCGAGCGGCCGTAACGCTGCCATTGTCTCAAGCGTTGCGTCAGCGCGATAGCCTTCGTCATGATCAAAGATGACCGGGGCGCCTTTTCGCTGCGCGATGCTTACTGGCACCAGTTCATCGTCGAACAGGCCTTTTGCCCAGGCCGCAGCCGCACGCTGGTGCGAGCGCGCGGCATAAGCGTCGCAAGCTTCACGGCTGATATCATGGTCTTTCGCAAGATTTTCTGCAGTTTCGATCATGCCGCTTATCACGCCAAAGCGTTCGACGGGTTGGCTCATTACGCGCCCTCTGGTCAATCGGTCGTGCAGCGTCAGGTTGCCCGCGCGAACACCTTTGCGAACATCGGTAGTGTAGTGCTCAACGTTGGACATGCTCTCGCAGCCACCCGCGACCACAATATCACTCACACCTGTCTGAACCATCATCGCAGCGTTCACGATCGCCTGCAGCCCCGATCCGCAACGCCGATCGACTTGATAGCCAGGAACCTCAATCGGAAGCCCCGCCGCCAGCCAGGCCCAATGGCCGATGCATGGCGCCTCGCCATTGCCATATCCTTGCGCAAAAACGACATCATCGACCCGGGTCGGATCTATCTTCGTTCGCTCCATCAATGCCTTGAGGATTATTCCGCCCAAGTCACCTGCGTTGAGCGAAGAGAGCGCCCCGCCAAATTTACCAACTGGTGTGCGAATGGGGGCAACGATAGCTGCACGGCGAAGTTTGGTCATATGGCAATTCCTATAGTTCCAGAGTCGATGAGACGGGCAATTTCACCCGAGGACAAGCCGAGCTGCCCGCTCAGTATTTCTTCTGTATGTTGTCCATTACGCGGTGCGGCTTTAGCATTTCCCCGTTCCAACTGAGGTATCGACCCAAACGCACCAGCCGCAGGATAATTGAACCCTGAAGGGTTAGAATCGAACGCAGTGAACATCGGATTATTGCCAACGAGGCGTGGGTCATGGGCGGCATCCAGCATGGTCCGGTAGGCCGAATGCACAATGCCTACCGCGTCAAGCGTTGCAGCCATCACAGCATGGTCAAGTGCGCCGATCGCGTGTTCGAACAGAGGAAACAATGCATCGCGATGTTCGAAACGCAAACCATCGTCTTTGGCAAAGCTTACGCCGCGTTGCGCTTCGATAGCTTCAACTGCATTGTTTAAACCAAGCGCGCCCATCAGGTTTGCCCATTGCCGATGGGTAACAACGACGATCATCGTGCGCACGCCGTCTTTGGTCACAAAGTCGCGCCCGAATAGACCGTAGACGGCGTTGCCAAGCCGGGGCCGATTGGCATTGTTATGAAGCACTTCAGCGATGCCGCCCAAATTGGCAACTGTGCCAATGGCGACGTCCGACAAGGGAATACGCACTTCGCTCCCTTCATTGGTCTGTTCGCGGCGCCGGATAGCCGCGAGCATCGCGAAGGCGGCATAAGCACCGCTTATGACGTCCCACGCTGGCAGAACATGATTGACTGGATCGGGCCCTGAACCTGTCATCATCGGATAGCCCACCGCATTGTTGACAGTGTAATCGAGCGCTGGCGCACCGTCAGGCCAACCCATGACCCGAACCGTCACCAGATCAGCGCGCCCTTCTGCCAATTTTGCGTGCGAGAGAAATCCCTCGGCGGGAAAGTTAGTGATGAACTGACCAGTGGCGCGCACCAGTTCCTGCAACAATTCCCGCCCCACCGGGCTTGATAAATCAAGCGCGACGGACTTTTTTGCCCGATTTAAATTTTCCCAATAAAGCGAATCGTTCGCCTCTGTCACCGGCCAGCGGTGATAATCTGGGCCGCCGCCGACCTGATCAACACGTATGACTTCGGCTCCGAACTGGGCGCAATACAGACCGGCCGTCGGCGACGCCACAAAGGACGACGCCTCAATTATCCTGAGGCCATCCAGCAGATTATACATGCTATGCTCCTGACATCAGGATTGGGCAGCCCATTCACGCAGCATGTGCTTGGCAATCTGAAGCTGCAGAATTTGAGTTGTGCCTTCATATATCCGGTAAATTCGTGCATCACGGAAAAATCGCTCGGCATCATATTCTGCCAGATATCCTGCGCCGCCATAAATTTGAACGACACGGTCGACGACGCGGCCGCACATTTCGGTTGCAAACACCTTTGCTGCTGCGGCTTTTCGAAGCACATTCTCGCCTGCATCCGCGCGGCGCGCGGCGTCATCAAGCATACACTCGGCTGCATAGATTTCGATCTCGCTATCGGCCAGCATTTGTTGGATTAGCTGAAAATTGGCAATTGGTTCGCCAAAGGCTTTTCGTTCATTGGCGTAGCGAAGCGCGCTGTCGAGTGCGCGGCGGGCGTAGCCGGTCGCTGCCGCACCAACAGACATACGGCCATTGTCGAGGCTTCGCATCGCAAACGCAAAACCCTTTCCTTCCTCTCCGCCCAAGATCGCGTCGGCAGGCAGCTTGACATCTTCCATGATGATATCGGAAATATGGCTTCCAGCCTGCCCCATTTTCTTGTCGGACTTGCCAACGGTGACCCCGGCGGTGTCCATAGGGACGATAAAGGCGGAAACGTGCGCGTTTTTGGGCAGGGCTTCCTTGCTTGTCCGCGCCATTATCAACGCGACTTTGGCAAACGGCGCATTAGTTATGTAGCGCTTTGTGCCATTTAGGACCCAGCCATTGCCCGACTTGACCGCAGTGCTCTGCATCGCCGCGGAGTCAGAACCCGATCCGGGTTCCGTAAGGCCAAACGACGCAATGTCGCCTGCGGCCAGTCGCGGCAACCATTCGGACTTCTGCGCATCGGTCCCGCCATTTTTAAACGCGGAACACACCATGCCAACATTAATCGAGGTGACAGAACGAAAGCAGGGCATAGCGTAGCTAAACTCACGCATCGTGCGGATATACTGCTGAATATTCATGCCGGCGCCGCCATATTCTTCCGGAATGGTTAGGCCAAACAAGCCGAGTTCCCGCATTTCCGCCATGATCGCGTCAGGAATGATATCTGTTTCAAGAATTTCCTTTTCCGCCGGGATTAACCGTTCGCGGACGTAGCGGCGCAATTGCTCGGTAAACTGCTCAAAAATGTCGTTATCCATCACGTTCCTTTCCGCTTCCATGCAAAATATTCGCTTTGCTCTGGATCATTCCTAGCCAATCAAAACTTCAACTTCAGGCATTCCGTTCGACCAACCTGTGACTTTACTCTCGACAATTGTCGATTGAAATGATGCGTTGGCTTGTGGCCCGGATGTTCGCGGGTATGATCCATCCGTATTTCAAGAGCGGCAAAAAAACTTGCGGCCCTCCGCATAGCAGGAAGCCGGCACACAACGCGGCCCTAGGTGATAACCTAGGTATCAACTGAGACCACAACCTGATTTAGCGTTCGATATCGGTCGTTCAATCCAATGATTGAGACCAACATAATGGTATTACAGGGAGAATCTCAGTGTCCGGATCAATAAATTGTCCGCAATGCGCAAAAACGATGCAGTCAGATGCTAAGGTTTGCGGGTTTTGTTCTTATGACTTGGTTAACAATGAACCTGCCGCGAAGCCAAAGAGCAAGCTTTACGGCTGTTTTGCAATTTTGGGACTCGTGATCCTGGCAGTTGTCATCCTCGCTGGAATCAGCAGCATTGTAAGCGATGGATCACCGGAACAACCAGTGTTGGTCCAGTAATCACCACTTACTGGTGCCCGGAATAATGTCCTGCCCGTGAACTGCCGGGTACAGGCAGGAAGCCCTTCAGTAGTTATCGCGACAAGACATTAGTGCCTGTGTTCAGGGAAAGGATATATCCCTACCCTTTCCGGCAGGAGCGCCTGAGACCTATTTCTCTGGCGTCAACTTTGATCCATTCTCAACATTTTCGTTGAAAGTCGCTACCACGGAATCAACGATCATCTGTATCTCTTCAGACGCAAATTTTTCGGCATCGGCTTGACTTGAGCCGTAGGACCGCTCGGATTTGATCAGAATTTCCCTATAGGCCGCTCGTTCGGTCGGGCATGCTGCGTCGGACGTTTTGATGAATGCGCTTGGGCTTGCTTTTTCTGTAACCGCAGCATTGTGCACTTCGATCATGCAGTTGTTAAAAGCCTTACGCGCGTTGTCCATGGCATCGCCCTTCATGGCGGCCATGCTGAGCAGTGCGGTTGCGATGATAGTGATCATGTTCAAAATCCCTGATGTTCTTTCCCGAACGGTTCTACGACCGTTAGTGGTGGCAGTTTACACCACCGCCATAGCGCAATCAATGCGCCATGACGGATTGATGTAGGCTGAATTATTTGACGACCTTGCCGCCTTTCACGACGGCATCAACTGTTTCCAGTTCGCGCACATTAGCCAATGGGTCGCCATCAACGGCAATGATATCGGCGAAGCGGCCAACTGCGATTGCGCCGACATCTTTTTCCCGGCCAAGCGCCTGCGCCGCATTTCGCGTTGCGGCTTGAATGGCCTCAATCGGGGTCATGCCATATTCGACCATCGTCTTGAACTGCCCACCAACAAGCCCGTGCGGCATAACGCCCGCGTCGGAGGCGAAGACCATCCGGACGCCAGCCTTGTGCGCCTTGCGGAAGTTATCGCGCTGGATTTGCGCAACTTCGCGGTCTTTGCGCAAATTATCCTCAAGCACGCCGTTCTTGGCACCTTCGGCCTGTGTGTAATCGGTGTTGAATATATCCATGGCAAACCACACCGGACGTGAACGCGCGGCGGCAAGTTTAATGCCTTCGTCGTCGACAAGGCTCGCATGTTCGATGGTATCGATGCCAGCCTTGATCGCCGCCGTGATGCCGTCACCGCCGTGCGCATGGGCTGCAACGCGCAAGCCCCATTGGTGCGCTTCGTCTGCGATCACACGCAGCTCTGGTTCGGAAAGCTGCTGCTGCCCTGGTTCGGTATTGCGCGAAAACACACCGCCCGTTGCGCAGACCTTAATAACCTCAGCACCATATTTGCGCTGCCGGCGCACTTCGTAGCGCAATTCGTCCGCGCTATCGGCAATGCCCTCTTCCTTGGACGCGCCTTCAAGGCTTGGCGGGAGAAAGGTAGAGTCGCAATGTCCGCCCGTTGCGCCGATGGAATAGCCTGCAGGGACGATGCGTGGACCAGTCGCATAGCCATTTTCGATGGCCTGTTTCAGGCCGATATCATTGCGATTTTCCGCGCCCACATTGCGAACCGTGGTAAAGCCAGCCTTCAGCATTGCCTGCGCCGCGCCCACCGCGGTCATGGCCCAGAAGCTGTCAGTAAACTCGAGCCCGCGATAGCCGCCAATGTCGGCAGGGCTATCCAGATGGACGTGCATGTCGATCAGGCCCGGCAAAATGGTCTTGCCAGACATATCGATATGCGTGACGTCGCTTCCCCATTTTACCGTGCGCGCATCGGCAATGCTCGTGATGCGGCCGTCTGCACCAACGAAAACAGCGGGGAAATCGACGGTTTTGCCTGTCAGAACATCCACCATTTTCTCGGCGGTAATGACGGAGGTTTGCGCATTTGCCGCGCTGGCGAACAATGCCGCGCCAGCCAGTACTGCGACTCGAAATTTTCGGCTAACTTCAGTAGTTAAAAGCATGTCTTCCCATCCCTTATCAATGCGTTGTCATAGTGATGACAAAATAGCAGCGTGTAGGACAGCAAAAACGACGTCGCCGATATTTAAGGCGCGAGAATTGACGGAAAATCGCCTTTTTTCTGATGCTCATGATAGGAAATAATTGCGCCCGCGATTAATGCAAAAGACGCACCCATCATCCATCCACCGATAACATCGGTTGGCCAATGCACACCAAGTAGAATGCGCGAAAGACCCGTCAGCAATATCATTGCCGCTGCTGCCAACTGCCAGCCCGGGTGGCGCGCCTGGGGCACCAACATGATGAACAATATGTAGAACACAGCAGCGTTGTTGGAATGACCGCTTGGATATGCCGGACTCGTGATCGGATCCAACTGTGCGACCAGCTCGGGGCGCACGCGATCAAAGAAATACTTCAAGACTTCAGACATGAAGGCAGCGACCAGTGTAGTCACTCCCATGGCGAGCGCCGAGATCCAGCCCCACCACCGCCACAGGGCAATGGTCAATATGCCGATGATGATAAACCGTTGTACACCACCGCCAATCCAGCTGATGCCCTGCATAAGCAAGATGAGCCAATCCGGGGAGAGCCCGCGCTGCATATTAAGTGCGTTGGATACGACCAGGTCGAATGCGCGGAAGTGGCCAGCGGCGACGGCGTAACCTAGCGTGATGACGAGGGCCATAAGGACGGCGGCAGCGATTGCCATGCGCGTTGGGAGGGGCATCAAATCGCTTGTCGCCAAGCTACGCACTTCGTTCTTCTCATGTGTCATCCCCGTAAAAGCGAGGATCCAAGTTTAGGGTTCCGCCGCTGGCCCAATATCAGTGGCGTAAACCTCCCAACATGGTCATGGTTTCCTACTTTCGCGCGAATGACAAAATTTATCTAAGCAAATCGCGCATTTCACATGTGCAACATCTTGCCATAAGCGCCAAGAACGCTTTCGTGCATCATCTCGCTCAAGGTTGGATGCGGGAATACCGTGTGCATGAAATCGGCTTCGACCAACTCCGCGGTCTTGCCGATGGTGTAGCCTTGGATCAGCTCGGTCACCTCCGCGCCAACCATGTGCGCACCAAGCAACTCGCCGGTTTTTGCGTCGAACACAGTTTTAATAAAACCCTCAGCCTCACCCAGAGCAATCGCCTTGCCATTGCCCATGAAGGGGAAGTTCCCGACCTTCACTTCGAAACCGGCCTCTTTCGCCTTCGCCTCGGTCATGCCGACGCTGGCAACCTGCGGATGGCAGTATGTGCAGCCCGGGATGTTCAACGGGTTCATCGCATGCGGATGGCCGCCGGCGATGGTTTCCGCTGCAATCACACCCTCATGGCTTGCTTTATGCGCCAACCATGGCGGCGCAGTGATATCGCCAATCGCCCACAGGCCCGGCACATTGGTGCGGCAATTGGAATCGGTTCTCAGGAAACCGCGATCCATTTCGACGCCGAGTGCCTCAAGCCCGATATTCTCGGTGTTGGGGACAATGCCAATCGCGACGATGCAATGGGTGAATTCGGACGCCACGACCTTGCCGTCCTTGCCCTTGATCGATGCTGAAACGCCCGTTGCGGTCGCTTTCAGGCTTTCGACGCCAGCACCGGTCATGATTTTCATGCCCTGCTTGGTCAGCGATTTTTCCAGGAAGGCTGATACATCGGCGTCTTCCACAGGCACGATCCGGTCGAGCATCTCCACGACAGTCACATCAGCGCCCATGTCATTGTAAAAACTCGCAAATTCAATGCCAATCGCGCCCGACCCAATGACGAGCAGCTTCTTTGGCATTTCCGGCGGCACCATCGCGTGGCGATAGGTCCAGATGCGCTTTCCATCGGCAGGGGCAAAGGGCAAGTCACGTGCCCGCGCGCCGGTGGCGACGATGACATTCTTCGCGTTCAGTTCTTCGGTCTTGCCATCCTTGGTCACGGAGAGCTTAGAGGCCGCAATCAACTTGCCATCGCCCATATGGACGGTGATCTTGTTCTTCTTCATCAGATGCGTGACGCCCTGATTAAGCTGTTTCGCAACACCGCGCGAACGTTTCACCACCGCATCAATGTCTGCGCTGATATTCGCCGCAGTCAGACCATAATCACCCGCATGCTGCATGTAATGGTAGATTTCCGCGGAACGGAGCAACGCCTTGGTCGGAATGCAGCCCCAGTTGAGGCAGATGCCGCCAAGATTTTCGCGCTCGACAATCGCAACTTTCAACCCAAGCTGCGCCGCTCGAATTGCGGCGACATAGCCACCTGGGCCGGAACCAAGGACAACAAGATCATAATCAGCCATGTTACGCCACCAGACCCAATGGCTTCTCAACCAATTCTTTAAAGACCTTCATGAACATCGCGCCGTCTGCACCGTCGATGGCGCGGTGGTCGAACGAACCAGTTGCGCTCATGACTGTCGCAATGGCAAGCCCGTCATCGACGATGTAGGGCCGCTTTTCTCCTGCTCCAACCGCGAGGATCATGCCCTGTGGCGGATTGATAACGGCGTCGAATTGCTTGATGCCCATCATACCCATGTTGGAGATGGAGGCTGTGCCGCCCTGATATTCATGCGGTTGCAATTTGCCTTCCTTGGCGCGGCCCGCAAGCTCCGCAACTTCGGTCGAGATTTTGGACAATGACTTGTTGGCGGCATCGGTGATGATTGGGGTAATCAGGCCGGTCGGCACCGAAACGGCAACGCTGATGTCTGCGCGCGCATATTGCAGCATATTGTCACCAGCGAAGCTGACATTGCACTTTGGCACTTGAACCAAGGCGAGTGCCAAAGCCTTGATGAGCATGTCGTTGACCGACAACTTGATGCCCCGCGCTTCCAGCGACGCATTGAGTTCGCCGCGCAGCTTCAGCAGGGCGTCCAAACGCACGTCAACCGTGAGATAAATATGCGGCACCTGCTGTTTGCTCTCGGTCAAGCGGCGGGCGATGGTTTTGCGCATATTGCTGAGCTTGATGACCTCGTGCGGGATATCGGTGTCGAT
>JAZKGS010000030.1:0-1923 GCA_040385805.1 Pseudomonadota bacterium
GGCCTCAAGATTAGAAGTCTCGCGCTCTATCCAGCTGAGCTAAGGGCGCGCGCTGTTTCGCGCAATAACGGCTTTGCGCCCGAACGCAAAGCTGCTTATGTCGATTTATGCACGACGCCCCTATTATCTCCGAAAGCGCAAGTGCGGTCACTGGCCGGCAGTTTCGCTATTATGATTTTGTCATGGCGGCCTTTGTCGCCATTTTGTTGCTTTCGAACGTCATTGGCGCTGCCAAGCCGGCAGCGCTGACGATCTCGGGGGAACAATGGATATTTGGCGCTGGCATTTTATTTTTCCCTTTGGGGTACGTTATCGGCGACGTCTTGACCGAAGTTTACGGCTATGCGCGTGCGCGCCGGGTCATCTGGGCCGGATTTGCCGCATTGCTGTTCATGGCATTTATGAGCTGGGTTGTGGTCGCCTTGCCGCCTGCACCTGGCTGGGAGGGCCAAGCGGCGTATGAAAGCGTGTTTGGCCAAGTCTGGCGCATCGTCATTGCCTCAATCACAGCTTTTTGGGCAGGCGAGTTTGTTAACAGCTATGTCATGGCACGGATGAAGATCTGGACGGGCGGAAAGCATTTATGGTCGCGAACCATTGGTTCAACAATTGTGGGGCAGGGCATTGATAGCCTGATTTTCTATCCACTCGCATTTTGGGGTGTGTGGAGCAATGAGCAGGTGATCAGCGTTATGATCACTAACTGGCTGCTGAAAGTGGGCTGGGAAGTTGTGCTGACCCCTGTCACTTATGGTGTCGTTGGCTGGCTTAAGCGTAAAGAAGGCGTCGAGATTTTCGACGAGGGAACCGATTTCTCGCCCTTCAAAACAAAAGTTTAGGACGTAATGCAGACCGAGATATTGCAACTGGCCGACCGGTGGATCGGCTACAAAATCTGGCTGATTGAAAAAGTTGGCCTGACGAACGACGCGATGCATGTCCATGGATCGCTGCTCATCTTGTTTGTGTCGTCGATTTTGCTTCGGCGGCGTCCGGATAGCGCGTGGTGTTGGATAATTGTTTTAATCGCCGAACTATTCAACGAATATGCAGATTTGCGTGGTCAGGCACCGGGTGAAGCGACTTTGGATGCGTCATTGCATGACCTTTACAATACCATGTTCTGGCCGACGATTATTTTGGTATTGGGACGCTTTTTGTTCCCACGCCGGAAGCCAGAGGCACCAGCGCTCACGGTATCAAGCGATTTGCCGCACCAGCCCCTCGAACAAGCGGCGACCGTCTGACCCGCCGTGAACGGCCTCAATCATGCGTTCAGGATGCGGCATCATGCCCAGCACATTGCCAGCCTCGTTAAGCACACCGGCGATGTTGCGAGCCGAACCATTGACACTTTCGGTATAGCGGAACGCAACGCGGCCTTCGCCCTCAAGCCTGTCTAGCGTGTCACTGTCGGCGAAATAATTGCCGTCATGGTGGGCAACGGGAATATGGATATGTTCTCCAGCAGTATAGCGGCTGGTAAAAATGGAACGATTGTTCTCGACGGTTAGTCCAACTGTGCGGCAGACAAACCGTATTCCGGCATTGCGCATAAGTGCGCCGGGCAAGAGACCTGCTTCTGTTAAAATCTGGAAGCCATTGCATACACCAAGAACGGGAATGCCGCGCTGTGCAGCCTTCACCACTGCCTGCATCACCGGGGAGCGCGCAGCCATCGCGCCTGAGCGCAGATAGTCACCATAAGAAAAACCGCCAGGAATGGCGATGAGATCAAGGCCCGCGGGCAGTTCGTCAGCGCGGTGCCAAACAAGCGTCGTTTCTGCGCCTGTGATCTCGCGGATGGCCACCGCCATGTCGCGGTCGCAGTTAGAACCCGGAAATTGGATGACCGCGGCGCGCATCAGGCCTGCTCAATCTCAAAATTTTCAATGACCATGTTGGCCAACAACTTCGTACACA
>JAZKGS010000030.1:2023-12343 GCA_040385805.1 Pseudomonadota bacterium
ATTTTAACCATGTTCGGAAACCCCGATTTTACGATGTTGGTGATATCCGGCAACGTCGGTGGGGTCATTGCGGCAATTTTGCCGATCGGAGGACCTAATGGTTGGTTTAGCCACAGCAATGTTTATCGGACTGTTTGCGTTCGGCCACGAACTTTTTGGATGGGGCGGCGCGCCAAGTGATGAGGTCCAAATGGGTCTATTTTTGGCATTCATTCTGGGCATAGTCTGCGGGTACAAAACCAAAGGCTAAAGCCGACGCGGACCAGTCAGTTGGCCGTCTGTGCAGTCTCAGATAACATTTCATCGGGCAAGGCACGAAACGTAAATTCAGCAGACTTTTCCAGATAAAGTCTTGTTAGCGCCCAAAGATCGTTAGCCGTTATGGATAAAAATTGCGCCTCGTTTTGTCGAAACCGGTTAAGACGCTCAGGGTTCGTTTGTGCTTCCGCTGCAACACCCAGCCATGTGTTATTTCGCTTTTTCCAGTCGGCATAGCTTTCAAGCACCGGTTTTCGCGCGCGTTCGAACAGGTCGGCGTCAACCGGGGCTTTTGCCAACTCAGCGATAACCTGGTCGACAGTAGCTTCGATCGTGGCGAGATCCTTTGGGTCTCCCGTGGTGGACACAGAAAACGTACCGCGATTGGGGTAGAGGTCGGACATGTCGGAATTGGCGGATACGCCATAGGTTGCACCAAGTTTTTCGCGCAACTCATCGGTTAGACGCAGGGTCAATACGCGCGCAAGCAGTTCCATGGATTGGGTGGTTTTTTGATCGACGTCACCGCTTGTTGTCCATATCCGGCGCCAACCAAGTTGATTAGCTTCGCCCTTATGCGGAATGTCAAACGTTCCCCGCTTTTCACTCCAGCCAACTTGAAGTTGCGCTTCATGGTCTTTGCCAGATGCCGCCCTGACAGGCAGAGCGCCGAAACTCCGCGCAACAGCGGCAATTGCGTCCTCTTCATTCACATCGCCGACCAAGGCGATTTCGAGACGGTTATGGGCTAAAGCATCGCCAAGAGCCGCCTTGAGCATGTCAAAGTCTGCTGCCGCAATAAGGCTCAGCGGGGCAAGCGAAAAGCGGGGGTCATTGTCTGTCATAATGCGCCCGATAGCGACACTAAGCGCCGAAGAAGGAACAGCGTCCAACCGCGCATATAGCTCTGGCAGAGGACGGCGGAACAGGCGAAGGGCGTTTTGCGAATAGCCGGGGCTTTTGGTGTAAGCCGCCATAACCTGAAGCTGTCGCTCCAGATCCGCCGGCGCAACGGCCCCGGCTGCGCCAAAATAATTTTCGGCGACCCCCAATGTTGGGGCAGCCGTGGTTCCGGCCAGTATTGACCGTAGATCTTCAATATCATGCGCCTCAAGGCCGCCGGACACAAAAGCTGCTGACATAAGCCATGCCAAAACAGCATTTTCTTTGCCAAAATGTAATTTGCCGCCGTCGATGCGGACTGCGTAGCGAACCCGGTTATCTTCAAAATCGGTCTTTTTCAGATTAAGCAGCACATTATTGGAAAAACGGATGGTCCTTATGCCGAGGTCCGGAATGACAGTGTCGGACATCACCACACCGGGGGGACCGAAATCGGTGTAGGCAAAGGCTCCCGCCGCGCGTGCAAGCGGCGCTGCAACTGGGATAGAACGGCTGGCGGCAAAAGCGGCCAAAATGTCGTCCGCAGGAACGCCGGTGCTTTGCTTCGTTGCAAGGAAAATCTGTGGCCTGTCCATTTTGCCGAACCAAGAGGCAAATTCAGCGTCTATGTCGGACTTGGTAATAAATGGGCGGATTTGTCGCCAAAGTAACTGGCGATATCCATCGGAATTATATACGTCTTCGTCTAACGCAACCAAGGCGTTGGCGATAGCGCCACTCGCTTCTGTGCCTTCATCTTTGGCGTTATTTGCATATTGCGTGTCGAGGCGTTTTAGCTGTTCAGCAATTTCTGACTCTTCAAACCCATGTTCCACTGCCTGGCGCACGGTTTGCTCTGTGAAAGCGAGCAGCGTAGGCCAACTCCCGTCCTTGCCTGCCACGCCATAGCCGATAGCAGCATATTGGTCGCACAGGCCAAAGTTGAAATTCACGCCACCATTTAGGAAAGGGATATCCTCCTCGCGCGAACGGCGAGACATGCGGCGCGACAAAATCGCAGTTGCGACGCTCATCCGCAGCTGTATCATCGCGCGTTCGACCGTGTCGGGCCGTTTCTTGTCCTGCAGAAATTGCTGAACACCGATGCTCTCGCTAACTTCGGGATGCGCAAAACTTTGTGCTGATATGCCTCGAGAGGTATCAAGCTTGCACTGGTCAAAATCGCCCAAGGGAGGAGCCTCCACCCTCCAGTCAGCAAATTTCGTTACCAGTTCGCGCTCAATCGCGACGGGATCGACTGGGCCGACAACAATGATTTTAATGCGGTCAGGCCGATAATATTTGCGGTACAGCGCCGTCATGCGCTCTGCCGGAGCGTTTCGGATGACTTCGTCTGTGCCGATTGGGTAGCGCGTTGCGTAAAAAGTCTCAGGATAAAACAGGCTGTTCGCCGCACGCGCGCTTTGAAAGCCGAAATTCTCGCGCTCACGTTTTTCTGCCAATATGATACCGCGTTCACGGTCAACAGCCGCGGGATTGAACAACAACTCCCGCGCCGTTTCCCGCATCAAAAACAATGCGCGCTCAATTAGACGCGGATCCGATTTGGGCAGATCGAGCTTGTATTGGGTCTGCGTGTAACCAGTCGAAGCATTGGTGTCGGCGCCAAAGGACAGGCCAAGCCGTTCAAGCATCTTCACCATCTCGCCCTCGGGCACGTTGGTGCTACCGTTAAAGGCCATATGTTCGATGAAATGCGCAAGGCCCTGCTCGTCCTCAGCCTCCGCCGCAGAACCGAAGTCGATGGCCATGCGGACCAAAACTTGATTGTGCGGCCTCTGGTTTGGGCGGATGGCGTAACGCAGGCCGTTAGAAAGTCGCCCGTAAATAATGCTGGCGTCTGGTTCGAGATCGGATGTCTCGGCATTCCATGGCAGCGTCCGCTCGGCGCCTGCTGGTGCAGCAAAAACAGGGGGCGCACCAGCAAAGAGGATAGACAGGCCAAAAAAGAGGTTCAGCGCTTTTTTCATGCGCCTAATGTTCTTTCACCGACATTTGGAGATCACAATGTTTGTAATGCAAATAATTGACTTACTTACCTTTACGTAATCTGTGGCTCACCATATCCAGCACGGCACCTTCGCTTTCGTCGGGCATCAGACCGAGACGGCGGGCAACTTCTTGATAGGCTTCTGCCTCGCCGCCAAGGTCACGGCGGAACCGGTCCTTGTCGAGCTTCTCACCAGTTTCAATATCCCACAGGCGGCAGCCATCAGGGCTGATTTCGTCGGCCAAGATGATTCGCGAAAAATCGCCATCGAACAGTCGGCCGAATTCCAGTTTGAAATCCACAAGGCGAATGCCGATGGCGGCAAACATACCGCACATGAAATCATTGATACGGATCGCCATGGACGAAATGTCCTGCATTTCCTCCTGCGTCGCCCAGCCAAAGCAAGCGATATGCTCCTCGGCGACCAACGGATCGCCCAAGCTGTCATCCTTGTAGCAATATTCGAGCAAAGTGTGCGGAAGCGGGGTGCCTTCTTCAATGCCAAGGCGCTTGGACAAAGTGCCCGCAGCCACATTTCGCACGATGACCTCGATCGGAACGATTTCGACCTGACGGATCAATTGTTCGCGCATATTGAGGCGACGGATGAAGTGCGTTGGAATGCCTATATGGCTTAGCCTTGTAAAGACATGCTCGGAAACGCGATTGTTAATGACGCCCTTGCCAGCAATCGTACCCTTTTTCTGGGCATTGAAAGCGGTGGCATCATCCTTGAAATATTGGATCAACGTACCTGGTTCAGGACCTTCATACAGAATCTTGGCCTTGCCTTCGTATATTTTGCGGCGGCGGGTCATATGCGGTCCCTGACTTTGCTTAACATGATGTGCCCCCGGCGGGGGGCTGGGCTTGAAATGACGCGCCCCGGCGGGGCTGGCGGGAATTGGGCCAAACTCTGCCGGGGCTGTCTTTCCGGGCTATAATCCATTGCATGCGTCGGCGCAATTCGAGATAGGCATATTAGAAGGACGCGAAAGGACATCATTTGCCCATCGATCTGGATCTACTGCTTCAGGCCTACGCCAATGGCATATTCCCGATGTCCGACGCCCGTGATGACCCTGACACCTTTTGGATTGAACCAGAGTTTCGCGCCATCATGCCACTGGATGGTTTCCGTTTGTCGAAGTCGCTTGCCAAAACCATCCGGCAAGACCGCTTCGTCGTCACCGCCGACACGGCCTTTGCCCAAGTTATCGCCACCTGTGCAGAGTCGCAAGCCGACCGGCGGGACACCTGGATTAACCCCGACATTGAGGACGCCTTTTGTCGGTTGCACGCGCAGGGGCGTGCCCATAGCATCGAATGTTGGTTGGACGGACGCCTTGTTGGCGGGCTTTACGGGCTTGCCCTGGGACGGGCTTTTTTCGGCGAAAGCATGTTCTCGCGTCAGACTGATGCATCTAAAGTCGCGTTGGCGTGGCTTGTTGCAAGGCTCAGGCTGGGCGGATTTGAATTGCTCGATTGCCAGTTCATGACCGACCATCTGGCGAGCCTTGGTGCCGTCGAAATGACTCAAGGCGCATATCTTAAGTTGCTCGAGGCCGCACTGACGAAAGCGGTTCAGGCCTCGTCAGGGCTAGCTTCTGTTGGCGCTGCTGGCGCTGCAGGAGCTGCAGGAGCAGGCTCAGGGGGCGACTGGGGCGCGCTTGATGGTGCATTGGCGGCGGGAGCTTTAGTGGGCGCTACATCCGGCGATTTCTCGTCAACAGGTGCTTCTTCGCCGGGGAAGCTCATTTTACAGGCCTTGACCCAAACGTCATAGATCGGATGCTCGACCACATTGGCGGCCGGATTTTCTTTAAACAGCCAGCCGGAGAAGACATTACGCCATCTTTCGGCCTCGGTCGTGCCGGGTGGCCGTTCGTTAACGAGCAACTGCACGAATGCACCTTCATCAGGTACATTCTCCCACGGTGCGGTCTTTTCGCAGGCGCGAAGCCGGACAACGACCTTGTCGAAGCGAATGGCTTCGCCCGGCTTCAATTCGATATCGCGCGTTTGACCGTTACGTTTGTTCAATAAGCCAAGAACAGCAATGCGTTCGGCCATGGGTGTGCCGATAGTTTCGCTGGAAACAGCAACGATCTTGTCGTTAGTGGGCTGCGCCTTGCCAGATTTTGCAGGCGCGTCCGTTTCGTCCTCCGACGCGCCACAAGCCGCCAGCGTCGCCAACAATGGCAGTAACAATAGTCCGCGCGAGCGGATCATGATGCGTCGGGACTCCACGCCTCATAATCGCCGGTAGCGCGCGCGCGATGCCCGCCACGCTCAATCGATCCTGCCGGGCGATATGCAGCGTCGGTGCCGGTGAGATTGGGGACTGGCGCGGTTTCATAACCTCGGTGTGGCGGCAAATAGCTTTCCGGGTCGCCATCATGGGTTCCATGCAGCCAGCCATGCCAATCGGGCGACACGCGGCTGGCGTCATTGGGGCCATTATAAATGACCCAACGGCGTTTTCCGTCCGACGACTGGTAGTATTTATTGCCCCCAGCGTCGGTGCCCACGGCCTTGCCATGGCGCCAGCTGAAGATCGACGTGCCAATGGTAGCACCGTCCCACCAAGTGAAGATTTTACCGAGAATACCCATGGCTTTTGCGATTAGGACCAAGCACGGTCACGTGCAATCCCTATTTGGCCACCCACTTCACCTTATCGCCTGCCTTTATGCCCAGCTCCGCCGCGAGGCCACCGCGCAATTCCAGAACGGCAGTTACGGGTTCGCCCGATGCAACAGGTGTGGTCGAATAAGGAATGGTGTTATCTGCGATGCTCTCAATCGTGCCATCGGCACGGACGAAAATAATGTCTAAAGGGATCACCGTATTCTTCATCCAGAAACTCGCAATTCTTGGTTCTGGAAAAGGGAATATCATACCGGCATTGTCGGGCAGTTCAGTCCGGAACATCAGGCCCTTGGCTTGCTCTGCCGATGTTCTTGCGGCCTCAACGGTGAAATTGTGGGTTTTGGCGGCACTTGTGACGCATAAGGTGACTTGTTGTAGCCCGGCAGCCGATTGGCCAGCCGCTGCGCCTGGGGTACAAGCCACGGTCTGGCTTCCGCCATTTGCCGGCATAGTGCAGGCAGTGAGCAACAATGCGATGGCAAAGGCCCTGTACCGGGTGAATTGGCTAAACATCATTATCGCGATCCCTTATCGATTCGGGCACAGTTGATTGTGGCGCTTCCGGCTTGTTTGATGAAGCAGCTTCCGCTCCCGCCAACGGTGATGTTGCCCGTACCGCTATTAAAAATATCAGCTTCCTCCAATGCTTGCACATTGGAAACGCCATTGCCGCTATGTTCAAGTCGAATAGTGCGCATTCTAACAGCAGGCGCCTCAAACGCACCCGCACCGTCCAGCGTCACTTTTCCAGTGCGCACGGTCCCGTTGGCGATGGCGATTTTGCCGTTGCCATTAATGTCGGCGGAAAATTTGTCTGCTACCAGTTTCTGGACCGCAATCGAGCCATTGCCTGCGACCAGCATGCGGACGGCGTCGGGCTGATCGACGTCCGATATCTTCAATGTGCCATTGCCCGCCACGGTCATATCCCGGACCGCTTGCGTGGTAAGCTTCACAAGCACGGGCCGGGACATTGGCGCGCCTTTTGCGTTGTTCAGAGCGCCTTGAAGCCGCACCCGCAATGTCATGCCGACGCGTTCCAGCTTGAGCGCATCCAATACACGCTTATCGCCTGACACAATTGCCGATGGTGCTTTGCCAGTCTGCACCTCGACATTGATGTCGCCAATTACCTGAATATTTTCAAAGCTGGCGACGAGCATCTTGCGTTCTTCGGCTGAAGCTGGAGCAGCTATGCTCAACCCAGCGGACAGCAATAATGCGACGCTTAGTCCGCCAATCTTGCTTCGCCCCATTCGACCCAGCCAAGCCATTTCGGTGTCCTTTTCATATAATGTCCCTGCGGTGCATTACACACAAAGCCAGCGTCGGATATGGCCTGAGTTACAGGCCGGGTCAAATGGCAACCGCCAGCAATCCGCTTCCAGACTGGCTCGATACGGTTTTGCCATGCTGCGGCTGATGCATCTGGTGCACGGCCATGTTCGACGAAAAGCAATCGACCGCCGGGCTTAAGCACGCGCTTTGCTTCGGCGAGAGCCATATGCGGGTCTTGGACCGAACAGAGGGTAAAAGTGGTGACTACGGTGTCGAAACTTGCGCTGGGAAACGGAAGGGATTCTGCAACACCGGGGATAAAGTTAGCCTTCAGCCCTTTGTTTTCCAATGCGAGTTTTGCGCTGGCGAGCAATTCCACTGATGGGTCCACACCAGACAATGAACGAACATTGCTCCAGTCATAATAATCCAGATTAGGCGCGCCGCAGCCAAGTTCGAGAACATCGCCCGATGCAGAAGGAACAACCTTGGCTCTATCCCGCATCACCGCAGGTTGTGTGCACGCACAGCCGATCAGTCGCGGAACGACATTGCGGTCCCACCAATTGCTCATGTGCAGATGCAGAGGTGGTTTAAGAGCAACTTATGCTGCCTGAACCCATGGATTTCGAATCGCAAGTGGCGCCGCCAGTCACATTGATGTCGCCGCTGCCTGCGACCTTTGCTTTGACTTTGCCAGTTGCGTTCAAGCGCACATCGCCTGAACCGGCGATAGACACGTCGGCATCCGTAACGGTTAGTTTTGCCGCGTTGACGCTGCCAGAACCCAAAACAGAGAAGTCAGCGCGTTCAACCTTGCCCGAAATGACCGCGTCGCCCGAACCGGCGATTTTGGTCTCCAGCTTTTTGGCTTCGACATTCGCTACGTTTAAGCTGCCAGACCCGGCGATTTTGACCTCGACATCGTCGCCTGTCATGCGGTCAGCGGTGAAGTCACCAGACCCTGCGAGCGATGCGGTCGAAAGTGTGGGGGCGGTGATCGTGACTGTCACACCTTTGCCCTCTTCGCCAAACCAGTTGCCTTTTTCCCGGCCAATAACAATTGCGTCACCGTCAATCTTGTAACGCAGCGTAGCGACGGCCTTTGCATTGCCTTCGGCTTTAATGGTGAACGCGTCGCCAGTGACGAAAACGATGTTATCTGGGCCTAAGGCTTTGACTGCCTCGAACGGGTTCGTTGTGGCAGCCGTGGCTGAAACGGTTTTGCCATCGGCAAAGCCACTCCCATCAGCGACATTAATGTCTTTGACGGCTTCTGAAACAGACTCGCCGCACGCCGAGAGCGAGAGAACGAACAGGGGCAATAAGCATAAGGCTTTTCGCATCAGGTGGCTCCTTGTGTATTGTTGCAATAATACACTCAGGAAATTACTGCGCAACAGATATTTGCAGCCTATCTGGAAAGCCCCATTTCTTTCAGTATTTTTGGAATGCGTTCTTTGAACGGGAAGAAGCCCTTGGTCGCATGCGGCCAGAACTTCTCGTCCCAAGCGCGGCGAACCTGGATGAGGGGGATGCCTTCAGCGGCCAGCAGAGGTGCGATACGGGTCAGCGCATCGGCGACTGGGCCGACGGGGGCGTAAGGGGTGATTATTTGCTCCGCGCCTGCTTCTCGGGCCTGTGCAACCAGATTCGGAGTATCGAGATTGGCAAGCCTAGTTGTTGGGCATTTGAAGGCGTTGCCAACACGCTCCGTTGCATCGCCTGTCGCAGCTTCGGCAAAGGATCTGGCATTTTCCCCCCAAAAGGTTTCGGGGTCGAAAAGCACGCCTGCGCCGCTAATTTGCGCAGGTGCGCCAAATACAGATTCAGGGTGCAAGTCATCCGGTGTTACCAACAAATAGGCTGGCTTATGCGGATCGAAATATTCGGCTTGGGGCAAGGGGCGAGCAGCGGACACAGGGATATCAGATGGCATCGTTGCTGTGGTCGCCAAGCCTTTGGGCGCAAATCTCCCGTTGGTGTAGCGCGCTATGTTATCGCTGGTCGCAAGGTAGGTCTTGCCAGCGGTTTGCAGCCCAGCCACCCAGCGCCACGACAAAGTATTACTCGCGGCGTCGGCGTCGACCAAATGCCGCAGGAAGAAGTCCGCGCCTAACGCCCACGGCAGGCGCAAGGTGAAAATCCAGATCGAAGCAAACCACATACGTGCGTGGTTGTGCAGATATCCGGTCTCAACCAACTCGCGCGCCCAGTCGTCGAAACCTTCGATGCCAATCTCGCCTGATTCCGCGCTGTGAATGGCGCGGGCGTTGGGGAAGCTGTCACGTTGCCGGTCACGCTCTTGCAGGAAATCCGTCCACACCGACGGGCGCATCTCAAGCCAGCCCTTCCAATATGTGCGCCACAAGACTTCCTGCGTATATTTCTCGGCCGCAGCTAGGCTGTGTTGCCCAAGGGTTGCGCCAACCACTTCCTGCTCGGTGATCATTCGATAGCGCAGATATGGCGACAGCTTTGATACTGCGCCAGCTTGCTCTGGGCCGGGGTCCGTATTGCGGCCGGACGCATAAGCCTGGCCAGCGCGCGGCGCGAATTGCGTGAGACGAGACAGCGCAGCGTTGCGCGTCGCAGGAAAATTTTCGGGGACCATGTTTAATCCAATAATTTTTGTAGACGCGGCCTGACTTTGAGGAAGCGCAGGTAAAGGCGCTCGAGAATATCAAGAATGACAGCATTGCGGGCCAAAAAGCCAAGCGGTTTCAATAAGGGAATGGCGCGCCACATTGCCGCAAAGGCGGCTGCACCTGAGAGGATGGAGCCGTCCTCACTGGCATGAAAACGGGCAAGCATTAACTGACGGTCCAAAGGGCAAACCGCGTCTGCTGGCGCTATATCGAGAAAGTCGATAGCACGCCGCCAGTCGAGCCTACGCATGAATGCGATCTCGCGAATGCATAAGGGGCATGCCCCGTCGTACCAGACAATCACTTTAGCCATGCCTTGCGTTACCATCTCCGACTAGCGCATGTCAGGCTGGGCGTTTCGCGGTAGCGCTGAGCCCAAAAAAAAGGACGCCGTTGCCAGCGCCCTCCAGATTTTCCGGTAAGGAAACTTTATTCCGCTTTTTCGTAATATTGCGGTGCCGCCTCATTCAAGATGACGAGAATTTTCTGGAGCGCCGCTTTTTCGTCGGTCTTTTCCATGGCAGCAAGTTCGCGGGCCAAACGGCTCGACGCCGCTTCGAAAATCTGACGCTCGGAATAGCTTTGCTC
>JAZKGS010000031.1:0-13465 GCA_040385805.1 Pseudomonadota bacterium
AACCGGAGCAAAGCGGGCAGATTTTTGCCTATGATGGCAGCCTCGTTACGCCCTAATCCCCTCCATAGCGTGAATCTGTGGATAAGCTGGTGAAAACGGCCCGATATGGGCAGTCGCGTGTGGCCATTTCGGCGACATGCGTCTAGGGTGTAGCTAGTATAAAAATATAAGGATTTTCGCGCCGTGAGCGACGACATAGTTACCACCGATCCATCCGATATTTCGCCGGTCGACATCGTCGATGAAATGAAGTCGAGCTACCTCGATTACGCGATGTCGGTCATTGTATCGCGCGCTTTGCCTGATGTGCGCGATGGCCTGAAGCCAGTCCACCGCCGCATTTTGTTCGCAAGCCAGGAAGGCGGCTTTGTCGCTGGCCGTCCCTATCGCAAATCGGCGAAGATCGTCGGTGACGTCATGGGCAATTATCACCCGCATGGCGACAGCGCGATTTACGACGCACTTGCGCGTATGACCCAAGACTGGTCGATGCGCGTACCGTTGATTGATGGTCAGGGTAACTTCGGTTCGATGGACCCTGATCCACCGGCATCGATGCGGTACACCGAGGCGCGTCTGAACAAAGTCGCCAACGCACTTCTCGATGATCTCGACAAGGATACTGTCGATTTCCAACCGAACTATGACGGCAGCCGCGAAGAGCCGCAGGTTCTTCCTGCCCGTTTCCCGAACCTTCTGGTCAACGGCGCTGGCGGTATTGCTGTCGGCATGGCAACGAACATCCCGCCGCACAATCTGGGCGAAGTGATCAAGGCTTGCCTGGCTTATATCGACAACCCGTTGATCACCATCGATGAGCTCATCGAAATTGTCCCTGCCCCTGATTTCCCAACTGCGCCGTTGATCCTTGGCACTGGCGGCGCACGCGCTGCCTATCGTGAGGGCAAAGGCTCGATCATGCAGCGCGCGCGGCATGAGATTGAAGAAGGCAAAGGCGACCGTCGCTCGATCGTCCTCACCAGCATTCCGTTTCAGGTCGGCAAATCCGGCTTGGTCGAGAAAATCGCTGAAGCAGCGAAGGACAAGCGCATCGAGGGCGTGTCCGACATTCGCGACGAATCCAGCCGCAAGGGCGTGCGGATCGTTATCGACCTGAAGCGGGACGCGACGACTGACGTCGTGCTCAACCAATTGTGGCGCCACACGCAGGCGCAATCGAGCTTCCCCGCCAATATGCTCGCCATTCGGGGCGGACGGCCAGAGGTTCTGACGCTTAAGGACATCATCGAATCCTTCATTCGTTTCCGCGAAGAAGTCATCACCCGCCGGACCAAGTTCGAGCTTAACAAGGCCCGCGAACGCGCGCATTTGTTACTTGGCCTTGTCGTTGCAGTCACCAATCTGGACGAAGTCGTGCGGATCATACGCGGCTCCGCCAGCCCCGCAGAAGCGCGCGCCGCGTTGATTGCACGCAAATGGCCGATCGCCGAAATCGCTTCGTACATCAAATTGGTCGAGGCCGTGGAAGCCGAAGTGACCGGCGACAGCTATCAACTGTCCGAGTTGCAGGTTCGTGCGATCCTCGAACTGCGCCTACATCGTTTGACGGCGCTTGGTCGCGACGAAATTGGCAAAGAACTTGCAGGGCTTGCAGAGACCATCGCTGAGCTTCTTGCAATCCTTGGTGACAGGGTGAAGCTCTACGCTGTGCTGCGTGAGGAACTCGTTGCGATTGACGCCGAATTCTCCACCCCGCGCCTATGTGAAATTACCGCAAGCTGGGACGGACTTGACGACGAAGACCTTATGGAACGTGAGGAAATGGTCGTTACCGTTACCCATGGCGGTTACATCAAACGCACGGCACTTGCTACCTTCCGCGCACAGAACCGCGGCGGCAAGGGTCGCGCTGGCATGGCGACCAAGGATGAGGATGCCGTCACTGAATTGTTCGTGACCAGCACGCATACGCCCGTTCTGTTCTTCTCCAACATCGGTAAGGTTTATCGCCTCAAGGTATGGAAACTGCCCGAAGGCGGCCCATCGACGCGCGGACGTCCAATGGTCAACCTGCTGCCGCTTGGCGAAGGCGAAGTCATTTCCAACGTGCTGACCCTGCCCGAAGACGAAGCCGAATGGGGCGGCCTCAGCGTCGTATTTGCAACGTGCAAGGGCTATGCCCGCCGCAACAGCATGGACGCCTTTGCCAATGTCCCCAGCAACGGCAAAATCGCTATGAAGTTCGAAGGCGAAGATGCTGACGACAAGTTGATCGGTGTGGAATTGCTCAGCGCCGACGACGACATTCTGCTCGCAAGCCGCAACGGCAAGGCCATCCGATTTGCCGCCGACGATATCCGCGAATTCCAAAGCCGCGCGTCGACTGGCGTGCGCGCCATGAAGCTGGGTCAGGGCGACGAAGTTATTTCGCTCTCCATCCTGAAACGCGTTGGCACTTCGGGTGAAGAGCGTGAAGATTATCTGCGCTTCGCCCCGTGGAAACCCGAGAAGGAAGGCGAACCAACCATGACCGCCGAACGCATTGCCGAATTGGCGGAGCGTGAGCAGTTCATCCTGACCGTCTGTGCCAACGGCTATGGCAAATTGTCATCGGCTTATGGCTATCGCCGCACAGGTCGCGGCGGCCAAGGCATCACCAACATCGACAATATTGAACGAAACGGCCCCGTCGTGGCCAGCTTCCCCGCAACCAAAGGCGACCAATTGATGCTTGTCACCGATCAGGCAAAGCTCATCCGTATGCCACTCGACAGCTTGCGTGTACTTGGACGCGGAACCGCTGGCGTGCGCTTGTTCAACGTCGGCGACAATGAACATGTCGTTGGCGCGGCGAAGATTGACGAGAGCGATGATGATGGCGATGAGGGTGATGTAACATCCGCTGACACCGCTGCCCCGGAAGGAAACGAAGCAGAATGACCACCGCGAGTGTGATTGCAACCGTTCTTGCCGCCGCTACACAAGCTGCTCCCGCCGTTCCTGCCGCAGCGCCTAATGATTATGCGCTAGAACAGAATTGGCTGTGTCGTCCCGATCGCCGCGATGCATGCAGCACGCCCAGCCTCGATGTCACTGAAGTCGCACCGGATGGCACGCGCACGGTCCAGGCCGTAGCCCGCACGAATACGGCGGAAGCGGATTGCTTCTATGTCTACCCGACCTTGTCATATGATCCGGGTGGCAACAGCGATATGATCGCAAATGATGAAGAACATCGCGTGGTCGAGGCGCAGTTCGCGCGTTTTGGCACAGTATGCCGCACATTTGCGCCACTCTACCGTCAATCCACCCTCAGTTGGTTGCGGTCAAACATGACTGGCAAGCCGATCCCTGTTGATATGGAACTGCGCTATACCGATGTGCGTGATGCCTGGCGGCGGTACATGGCGGCTGACAACAAGGGACGGCCTTTTGTTCTGGTTGGCCATTCGCAAGGTTCAAGCTTGCTAAAGCGTCTGATTGCCGAAGAAATCGAAGGCAAGCCGGCTGCACGTCAAATGCTGTCGGCAATGCTGGCTGGCACAAACATCGCTGTGGCAAAAGGACAAGATCACGGCGGCGATTTTAAGACAATGCCAGTGTGCCGGAAATCCGGCCAGATCAACTGCATCATAAGTTGGACCAGTTTTCGCGAAGCAACCCCGCCTGAGGCCAACAGCCGCTACGGCCGGGTTCCGGACGCGGCTCAAGAATCGGTTTGCGCCAACCCGGCTGCCCTTGGCGGCGGCATGGTCGCGGTAGGTGCCCGCTTCCCCGCGGGGGCCGGTATAGGCGACCTCGTCGCGGCCAGTCCGCGCTGGACTAAAGACAACGCACCTTTCACGACACCTACGGTCGCCGTGCCGGGGCTATATTCCGCAGGATGCGTCACGGTGAACGGAGCGAATGTCCTGTCCGTCCGCATTAACGCAGACCCTGCCGACCCGCGCATCGATGATGTCGGCGGCGATGTCCGCTTTGGCGCCTTTGTCGCCAAGGATTGGGGGCTTCACCTGATCGACGTGTCGTTGGTCATGCAGGATATGGTGGATTTGGTCCCCGTCCAGCTTGCGGCCTATAAAACGCGTGGCGGGAAATGAATGCGTGCTCCCAACATGGTGGTCGCAGGTGCTGAATACATAAACGGGTAGATCCAACTGGGGGCTCAGATGGTTTGGAGTGAATTGTCGTTGGCGCTGTTTGGTGCCGTCCTCCTCACCTTATTGTGCCTTGCACTCGAACTGGGTTTCCGCCTGTGCGTGCGTCGCCGCCAACCGGTCGACACGGAAAGTTCGGATTTCCTCGTTTCAGCGACCCTCGGCCTCCTCGCACTTTTGCTTGGATTCACATTTTCACTTGCATTACAACGACATGAGGAAAGACGTTCACTCGTAATATCAGAAGCTAATGCACTTGGGACGAGCTGGCTGCGGATTCAGGCGATCGATGCAAATGACCGCGACAGTGTGATTGTGCCATTTCGCCAATATGCGCAAACGCGGCTAGAATGGTCTCTTGCCAGCGATGAGGGCGACACATCGAAGGCGATACATGCCATCGCGGTTGAGCAGCAGGCAAGGCTTTGGAACGCAGCCACCGCTGCTTTGGCGAATGGGGAGACAATAATAGATACCAAGGTACTGCTTGATCCCCTGAATGAAAGTTTTGATATCGCAACAGAACGCGAAACCCGCCGCCAGTCCCATCTTCCGGGTGCTATGGTTGCCATGCTCCTCATCTTTATGCTGTTTGCCACAATATTGGTCGGTTGGCGGCTCGGCGAAGTGGGGAAACGCATGCTCCTGCCCTCTGCGCTGACCGGATTGATGCTGACGCTCGCGGTGATCATCACCATGGACCTCGATATGAGCACCAGCGGGCTGATTACCGTATCTCAAGAGGCGATGCAGCAGACGGTTCAGGCAATAGGCAAAATGCCCTGAACGTGCCTGTGAACCGGGCAGCGTGGTTCAATCCCTTTCTTCACCACCGGCAAAATGACCCCGCTTGACCAGCGTTTGCGCGACACCAACCGCAATCATCAGCACACCGAAATAATAGAGATACCAGATAGCAATATCGGTCATGTCGGACACCGGCACTGGCCCAAGTTGCGTGAAAATCAGCAGGTCGGATACCACGAAAAATACAGCCCCTAACCCAACGCGGTAGCGGGGAAAGTTGCTGCTCCATGCCATTGCCGCCATCGCTGCAAGAATGACGCTGTAGGCCGCAACCTGAATACCTTCGCCTTGGGTAGCCGGCAGTAAATAGGCAATGACCGGGGTGAACAGTAATATCGTGGCCGCCAGCAACTTCTGGCTAAACGCCGGTTTGACGCGTCGGTGACGGAAATAGATGACCATACCAACCAAATGCCCGGCAGCAAAGGCCAAGGCTCCGGCGACCATGCTGATCTCGATCAACCCATCACCAAGCGCGTAAAAGGCAAGCATGAAGGCCAACAGCACAAATTCGCCCTGATGGTGCCTCCGTAACGCAAACGGCACCAAAAGCCCTACCGCAGCCATTTTCCACACCATGGCAAACAACCCGCCCTCAAGCGGAAGGAACAGCCATGTTGCCGGAAAGCTTATCCCTGCAATCAAGCTGCCGAGAAGATAAGGTCGTTTATGTGCGAGGTCCTGAGCCATATCCCGGTGCATCGTGCAAACATCCGCGCAAGACAAGAGGAATATGGTCAATCATACTGTCTGCGGTGAGCCCCGGTCCGCCGCGTACACCAATGTCGCCATGCAACCATGCGGCAATACTAGCTGCGTCAAAGGACGGCACCCCTTGCGCCAGCAATCCGCAAACCAGTCCCGTTAGCACATCGCCCGATCCCGCGGTCGCCAACCAAGGCGATGCATGCCGGTTGACCAACGTCCGACCATCGGGCGCGGCGACCCATGTTTCCGGGCCTTTCAGCAGGACCACGCATTGCGCGCGGTTCGCTGCGAAACGGGCGGCGTCCTGGCGGTTGTCTATGGAAATATCTGGGAAAATCCGCCGAAATTCACCAATATGCGGTGTCATGACGTCAGTCGCAGTTACTGCGCTGAACAATATATCGGGGTCACTTTCAAACGCAGTCAATGCGTCAGCGTCCAAAACTGTTGGAGCATTCACGCTCAGGATTTTCAGCACGTCATGCCGCACTTCTGCGCCCGCCCCCGGACCAACAGCGAACGCTGTGACGCGGTCATCAACAAAACCGAAAGACGGATCAGCTTCCTGCAACATGATTGCCGTCACATGTGCGGCGTGTTCCGCCAAAGCTTTTGCATCGCCAACGATGGTCACCAATCCCGCCCCGACCGCCAACGCAGCTTGCGCAGACAGTCTGGAAGCGCCTGTATGCAGTGCGGGTCCGCTCCACACCATCGCATGCCCACGGCTATATTTATGCGCGTCAACCGGCGGCGGAGCCAGCGTTGGCCGCAAAATCGTCCGGTCGCCTGAGGAGTTAGGTGTAAATCCCATAGCCCATCATGCCGCTTTTGCCTGTGCAGCGCCAAAGATTTTTGATAGCCGCGCCCACATGACCAAAAACTTTGATGTCCAGATTATCGGTGGCGGCCTTGCTGGCTGCGAAGCGGCGTGGCAATTGGCACAGCGCGGGGTGCGTGTAAGGCTATCGGAAATGCGCGGATCAGGCGAAATGACGCCAGCGCACCAAACCGATGGCTTGGCCGAATTGGTTTGCTCCAACAGCTTCCGGTCGGACGACGCCGAAAACAACGCCGTTGGCCTTCTGCATCAGGAAATGCGCGATTTGGGTTCGCTCATCATGCAAGCGGCCGAGGTGGCGAAGGTTCCTGCCGGTTCAGCTCTTGCCGTTGATCGCGATGTTTTCTCAGAAACGGTTACCAAGCATCTGGAAAACAGTGCGAATATTGAAATTGTGCGTGAACGCGTTGACGTTATTCCGTCTGACCGTTCTGTCATCATCGCCACTGGCCCGCTGACCGCCACAAACCTGGCGGAAAGCATCATGGCGAAAACCGGCGAAGACCGCCTTGCTTTCTTCGATGCCATTGCGCCAATCGTCTACCATGACAGCATCGACATGGACATTGCCTGGTACGCCTCGCGTTGGGACAAGGGCGAAGGCAAAGACTATATCAACTGCCCGATGGACGAGGCGCAATATCGCGCGTTTCATCAAGGCTTGCTCGACTCGGACAAATCCGAATTTAAGGAGTGGGAAACCAACACCCCCTATTTCGAAGGCTGCATGCCGATTGAGGTGATGGCCTCGCGCGGTCTCGACACATTACGCTTTGGCCCCATGAAGCCAGTTGGTCTCGACAACCCGCGTACCGGCCGTTGGGCGCATGCCGTGGTGCAATTGCGTCAGGATAACAAGCAAGGTACTTTGTGGAACATGGTCGGGTTTCAAACGAAGATGAAACATGGCGCGCAGGTTGAATTGCTGCGCACGATCCCGGGGCTGGAAAAGGCTGAGTTCGCGCGGCTTGGGGGACTGCATCGCAATACGTTCATCCGCTCGCCAGTTCTTCTGGATCGTCAGCTTCGGTTGAAGTCAGCGCCGCATATCCGCTTTGCGGGGCAGATCACCGGCTGCGAAGGCTATGTCGAAAGCAGCGCCGTTGGCCTTATGGCTGGCATCATGACCGCCGCTGAACTTGCCGGACGCACGGTTACCGCTCCGCCGTCCACCACGGCGCTTGGCGCGTTGCTCGGCCATATTACAGGCGATGCGATGGCTGACGATTATCAGCCGATGAACATCAACTTCGGTTTGTTCGCGCCGCTGGAGGAAAAGGTCCACAAGAAATCGCGCAAGGCCGCAATGACTGGCAGAGCGCGGACAGACATGAACGCCTGGATCACAGATCAAGCCATCGCGGCTTAACAACGGCACCCTGGCTTTGCGGCCTGCTTGGGCCGGGTACGTGCAAACTCCTTGCGCGTAAGCAATTGATCCTTGTTACCATCGGCGCCAGCAAAACGTTGCCCGGTAGCCGCAGCCCATTCCTCAAATGACAGCAAATTGTTGCCGTCGGTATCCAGCGCCTTGAACGCCTTCGTCCGGCTGCCCATCATCTCAAGCCGCGAAATCAGCTCATCCTTGTTTCGGTCATAACGGTTAAAACGCATTTCTTCGCGGCTTGCCTTGGGCGCTTCAGGCGGGGTGGGTGGCGCAGGGCCAAAGGCTGGCGCATTCGGTGCTGCTTGAGGCAACTTGTCAGAAACAGGTGCGGGTGGCGGCGGCGCAGGAATGATCGTTTCTTGATTGGCCGCAGTCTGCCAAAACAATAGCCCTGCCCCTGCCATTAAAAGCGCCGCAACTCCCCCTATCAAAATACGCTGCATCACTCTTGTCCCCCAAATGACTTTATCGCGAATTGGTTATCATCCTATCGCCCCGTCAAGGCATGCCAAACCAGACGTGGCCCCGACATTGTGCGCACTGACATGGCCATTATCGATAAGGGGCGTAACGTCCGCGCCTTTGGCAGCACCGCACGAGGTGCAACGATGTCGCCCGGAACTCGCTCAGGGAACGCGATCTGCAAAGCTCCCAACGCCCACATCCTGCCGACAGGCTGCAGTTCTTGCGCACTGTTCATCCAACGCGCATAAGTTTGAAAAACGGCCTCTGCACGCAAGTCAGCATGCTTATCCAATATGTCTTGGCTCCACTCTTCACTGCCAAGCAAAATCTCCCACCCTAAAACCAACGCCTCAAGTGCCGTATTAGGTATTAAGTCGCCCGCATCGTTGAGTGCTTGCAATAATGGTTCCCCTTTGGGTCGCAAATGTGGCGGGTTGGCAAAAGCCTCGCGCCACCATGCGAGCTTGATTTGCGCAATCATCGGCTCGCGAGCTGCGCGCAAAAGACCTTCAAATCGATTATCGATTTGAAGCAACAGAGCGAATGCGGGCCGGAAGCGTGACGGCACATAAGCGGTGGCCAAAACATTGGGCGGCGCCAATTCCAAAGCGATTTCCGGCATCAAATTGTAACTTCATGTATAGCGAAGTCATTGTTAATATTATAAAAACTCTTTTTCTTCAAGTGATGGTCATTATGGCGCGCGGATAAGGCGCTACTAATCCGTTGTGGATTTATGGAGACAAATGTTGTGACCAATGCTGCTACTGACACTCGTGCATCGGGCGTTATGTCGCGCCTCGCGCGCAACCAGGAAGGCAATATCATTGCCGTCCTAGCGGCGGCTGTCATTCCTGTCATCGGGCTAGTGGGTGGTGCTGTCGACATGAGCCGCCTCTATCTCACTCAGGCGCGGTTGCAAGGCGCTTGTGACGCAGGCGCTTTGCTCGGCCGAAAAACAATGGGTGTTGGTACATGGGCTGCAAACGACGACGCGGCAAATACACAAGCATTGCGGATCTTTGACCAGAATTTCGAAAGCGGCGCTTATGGATCCGGCAGTTTAGCGCGTGATTTCACCGAATCCGGTGGCAATGTAGTCGGTACGGCGTCGGTTGTTGTGCCAATGGCTTTGATGCAAGTTTTGGGGCAGGAATCAAAAACGATCGCGGTGCGGTGCCAGGCAGAACTGCGCATACCAAACACCGATGTTATGTTCGTGCTGGATACGACCGGGTCAATGAGCGACCCAGCGTCAGGATCATCTGAGACCAAAATTTCAGGTTTGCGCAAGGCGGTAAAATGTTTTTACGAAGCGCTGGCCAAACAGAACATCACCGACGTGGCTCCGGCAGATTGCGGTGAAACGGCCAATCCGACAGACACAAACACAGGCGCAGTGCAGCTTCGCTTTGGCTTCGTACCTTACGCGAGTAATGTGAATGTTGGCTGGCTTTTGCCGACCGAATATTTGGCAGATCAGTGGACTTACCAGTCGCGCCAAGCCGAAATGGCGACCAGTGCCGTAGCCTCACCTGTATATGGCACCGAGAGTAGCCCGACGACAGTCAGCACGGTTAATTCAAATCCGGCGGATTCCGCGTGGCAAAATACGGGCCGGAATATCATTCAAGGTGGTATAACTTACACTTGGTACTCGGTCATACTTGCCGCCGATTGCGACAGCAAGACCGTTCCCAACGCCACCAGTGGCCTGATATCGGACACCAGCGTACTTGCATCGCAAAGCCCTTCGCCGCTTGCCGAACCGGATGCGCTCCTTACCAGGACCTATCAACAGGAAAGGCGGAGTGCGACGCGCACTTACCGCTATTTTTATACTGGCGACAGGACGAAACCTACGAAAAAGGGCGACTGCATATTGCAGTTGAAGGACACGAACCGAACAAACGAAGTTGTAACCCGACTTACCACGACCCCTGTCACATGGCAGCGGAACAGCAGCTTTAACGGATGGACCTACAAACCCGTTACATATGATATCAGGGGCTTTAAAAGTGCAACGAATGGCACGCGAACCACGTCAATTGCGCTGCCATTGGGCGCCAATGGAGCCAATATAAATGTATCCTGGAACGGGTGCATTGAAGAACGCCAGACATACCGTGGTCCCGATGACAACCCGTTGGATGATTGGTCACCCATCCCGTCCGATGCCTATGACATGAACATCGATATGCTGCCGACGACCGATGCGGCGACGCGGTGGGGACCGATGCTCACTGGCGCCGTGTGGAAACGTTATCTTGTCACGACGAGTGGGAGTGGCGTTAAAAGCCGTTCGACCCAGCAGACGTTGGATAATGTTTTTGTCGGCAACCTTGATGCCGTTGACATGGTGGTTCCAGCCTCATCCTGCCCATCGAGTTCCAGAAAGTTCCAGGAATGGTCGCCAACCGAATTTAGCAGTTATATTGACGATTTGTCTGTTGGAGGTAACACTTCGCATGACATTGGAATTTTGTGGGGTGCGCGGGTGATGTCCCCTACGGGCATGTTCGCTACGTTGAATGCGCCCGAAAATGTGACCATTGAACGGCACATGGTTTTCATGACCGACGGTGAAACCAACGTCGTCAATGACAACTATTCGCCATATGGAATCCATTGGTACGACCGCCGGCAAACACCCATCGGGACCGAGCCTACCAATTTACAACTCAATGATTTGAACGATGCAAGAACGATCGCTTTATGTACCGAAGTCAAAAACAAAAACATAAACCTATGGGTCGTGTCATATGGCAATGTAGGCACGACCACGAATGACCGGTTGCGGTCGTGCGCATCCCCGGGAAAATTCTTTCAAGCTGCAAGTGTAGCAAGCTTGGTCGCCAATTTTAAAGCAATTGCTGCGGAGATATCCGCGCTCCGGCTTACCGAATGAGGGTAAAAATGAACAAAATCTCTCGGAGAGCGCGCAGCGACAACAGCGGTGCTTCCGTCATGGAATTCGGCCTGATTGCTCCAGTTGTCGTATTCATGATGCTTGGCACTATGGATATTGGTCATAGCTATTATGTGCGCGCCACACTTGATGGCGCGATGCAGAACGCAGCGCGCAGTTCATCGTTAGAAGGCTCGGCATCCGTGGAGGCACAGCAGCTTGTTGATGCACGTGCAAAGGCATCTGTGCTGATGCTCGCGCCAGGAGCGACCGTCACGAGCACAAGGCGGTATTACAAAACCTTTTCGGAAGCCTCTGCCGCGCGGGCAGAAACGATAATCGAGGCAACTGCCACGACTAACGGTCGATGCGATCTGGGGGAGAAATTTGTAGATGCCAATCGAAACGGTGTTTGGGATTCCGATGGTGGCTCCGATGGTCAGGGTGGCGCGAAAGACGTCGTCTTGGTCAAATACAAGGTGCGCTATCCTCGCCTGTTTCCGATGGCACCTATGTTTGGTTGGCCTGCCGATGTTGAAATCGACTCGCATTCCATTCTCGCCAATCAACCATATGGCGAACAAAGCTCGGCTGGAGCAGCCATCCAAGTCGACTGTCCGACGGGATAATATCATGCCGAACATTCTTCATCCAAGCTTAAGCCGATTGCGCCAAAACGAGAGTGGTCTGGCGATGGTCGAATTCGCCGTATCATTGCCTTTTTTTCTGGGGCTAACCATTGGCGGCGTCGAAATTGCAAACTACGCATCGGTGGTTATGCAGTTGAACCAGATTGCCCTGCACACCGCCGACAGCGCAGCGCGGATTGGGACAGCCACCGCAAATGGTCCGAAGATGATATCCGAAGCACAAATCAAGGACGTGTTTGAAGGTTCCTTACGCGAAGGCGACCGGATCAATGTTCGCGGGACTCATGCCTATGTTGATCCCGGCGATGGCACAACGTCGATCAGGGGCAACACACGCATCATATTGTCGAGTGTTGAGGAAGTGGCCTCTTTCGACGCGTCCAGCCCACGTTACCGCATTCGCTGGCAGCGGTGTGGCGGGTCAGCGGATAATTACACATCAAATTATGGCACTGTGGCAACGGCAACCAGCGTTACCGGCATTGGTCCTGTTGGCCGCCAAGTAGTGCCCCCGCCGGGCGGGAGCATCATGTTTGTTGAACTGCAATATCATTTTAAACCCATGCTGGTGAACGGATTTACCCGGCTGACCGACAGGACGATCGGCCAGGTCGCATCCATGGTGGTCCGGGACAGGCGCGACCTAAACGGCCCAAGCGGCAGCGTTGGCATATACAATGTTGAAAATGTTACCGCTGCAACCTGTTCATGATGGGCTTGCCTGCCGGTTTAGGGTGACTACCGCCCCAGTATTTTGCGAACCCCAGCGACAATCTTGTCCGCATTGATCAGCGTCGCCTTCTCCAGATTTGCAGCATAAGGCATGGGCACGTCCTCGTTGGTTATGCGCAAGACTGGTGCGTCGAGATCGTCAAAGCCTTCCTCCATGCAAATCGCGAGAATTTCGCTGCCCACAGAGCATGTGGGCCAGCCTTCCTCGGCAACGACCAGACGGTTGGTTTTGGCAAGGCTCGCCAGAACTGTTGCCTTGTCCAACGGACGGATCGTGCGCAGGTCGATGACCTCGGCGCTGATGCCGTCTTCCGCAAGCTTTTCCGCAGCCTCCAGCGAAAGTCCAACGCCAATCGAATAGCTGACGATCGTTACATCGGTTCCCGCACGCATGACGCGCGCCTTACCAATGGGCAGAACATGATCGTCGCCCTCGGGAACTTCATAGGTTCGGCCATAAAGCAATTCGTTTTCAAGGAAGACGACGGGGTCTTCACAACGGATGGCGGCCTTAAGCAGTCCCTTGGCGTCTGCCGCGTCATATGGCGCAATCACGATTAGGCCAGGTACGCTTGCATACCATGGCGCGTAATTCTGGCTGTGCTGCGCGCCAACACGTGCGGCAGCACCATTGGGGCCACGGAACACGATTGGGCAACGCATTTGCCCGCCCGACATGTAATTGGTCTTCGCCGCCGAATTGATGATGTGGTCAATCGCCTGCATCGCAAAGTTAAAGGTCATGAATTCGATAATTGGCCGCAAACCGCCCATCGCCGCGCCCGTTCCAATGCCCGCAAAGCCATATTCGGTGATGGGCGTGTCGATAACCCGGCGCGCGCCGAATTC